>JAHJCW010000239.1 GCA_018812885.1 bacterium
ATGTTGTCGCAGGTCTTCGTACACCACTTCCGCTAAATGAATCCACCAAAGCACCTGATGATAAATCTGAATCTTTAGAAACGGCATTTCCAAAGTTATATAAAGACTTAGATGCAATTCGTTTAAATCTTGAAAAGCATTGCACTGATATGCAGGATATCGAATTTACCATTCAAGAAGGCCGCTTGTGGATGCTGCAAACACGCATTGGCAAGCGCAACGGTCAATCGGCTATTAAGATGGCGGTTGATATGGTACATGAAGGATTGATCGATAAAAATGAAGCTTTAATGCGCGTTCTACCAAGCCAGTTAGATGAACTCTTACATCCTATGGTTGATCCGGAAGAAGAACGGAAGGTATCGCCCTTGGCGAAAGGATTACCAGCCGGACCCGGTGGCGCTACCGGACAAATCGTTTTTACCGCTGATGACGCAGAAGAACAAGCAGGGCAAGGTAAAAAAGTAATTTTAGTGCGCGACGAAACATCGCCGGAGGACGTACACGGTATGCATGCCGCAGTTGCGATTTTAACATCAAAGGGTGGCATGACAAGCCACGCTGCATTAGTCGCTCGTGGATGGGGTAAATGCTGCATCGTAGGTTGTGAATCTTTGCATATTTCCGCAAAAAACAAAACTCTTGAAGTCGGTGATAAAAAATACAGAGAAGGTGATTGGTTAACACTGAACGGAACTGTCGGAAAAGTTTATGTAGGAAAAATCCCGCTTAAGGACGCCAATCCGGATTCAAATCAGGAATATGCAGAATTAATGAAATGGGCTGATAATGTACGCAGGCTTGGGGTCAGAACTAACGCTGACCGTCCGGAAGATGCTGTTTTGGCGCGCAAATTCGGCGCGAAAGGTATCGGCTTATGCCGCACAGAACATATGTTCTTTGATCCGCAAAGAATTTTAGCTATCCGTAAAATGATTTTAGCTAAATCTGAAAAAGAGCGCCGTGCAGCTGTTATGGAATTATTACCGTATCAAAAGGCTGATTTTAAAGGCATTTTGGATGCTATGCACGATTTGCCGGTAACGATTCGCTTACTGGATCCCCCCTTACATGAGTTTATTTCCCTTGATGATGATGGACTTGCGGAATTAGCAACAGAATTGAACGTGGAGCGCAAGGAAATTCAGAAACGAATTGACGAACTACATGAATTCAATCCAATGCTTGGGCATCGCGGCTGTCGTTTAGGTATTGCCTATCCCGAAATAACTGAAATGCAGGCACGTGCAATTTTGGAAGCCGCAGCCGAATTGACTAAAGAAGGCAAATCTGTTCATCCGGAAATTATGATCCCATTGGTTGGCTCACTTGCTGAATATAAGAATCAGGAGGCAATTGTACGCACTGTTGCTGAAAAAGTGATGACAGAACAAAATGTGAAATTTAAATACTTGGTTGGTACTATGATTGAGCTTCCGCGTGCCTGCTTGGTTGCTGATGAAATCGCACAGTCGGCAGAATTCTTTAGTTTTGGAACTAACGACTTAACTCAAACTACTTACGGCTTTAGCCGTGATGATATTGGCGGGTTTTTACCGGTGTATTTAGAGGAAAAAATTCTACCGGTCGATCCATTCCAAAGCATTGACCAAAGCGGTGTGGGGCAATTAGTGGAAATGGCCGTTAAAAAAGGTCGTTCGGTGCAACCGAAGATCAAACTTGGCATTTGTGGAGAACATGGTGGCGACCCTGAAAGCATTTACTTTTTCCACAATGTGGGCTTAGATTACGTAAGCTGTTCGCCATTCCGAGTTCCGGTTGCAAGATTAGCTGCAGCAAGAGCTGTGTTAATAAAATAAATCTGTTTTTTTACCTCCCCTTTTCCCCTCCTAAATTAGGAGTGGATTGCAAGGTGGTATTATGATTTAATTAATAGAAAGAACCCCGCATTTTGCGGGGTTCTTTCTATTTAAATGTATTAACAATTCACCCCTTTGTGTCTCCCCTCGAGGGGAGATATTCGCAGGATAGTGGGGTGAAAGAAGCGTCCATTATAATTAATTTAAAGGAATTAGATTCTTCCCCAGCCTTGGCGGTGGGCATTTATTATAATAATATAAATTCCGCACTAAATGTGGAATGACAAATATAAAATTTTAAGGTTATCGGCGGTTTCTGCTATGTTTTAAAAACTACTAATTGCCCTCAAGGGGCTTTCAGCAGTTTTTTGAAATAAATAAAATTTTCAACCTATATAAATTCAATTTTATCATTTTGTAGTGTTTTTTGAACAAAAGGATCTGGAATTTCATATTGATGTGTCCACCCTAACATTCTAATTATAATTCGTTGTGTAATAGCTTTCAATCTATAGAGGTTTAAAATCAATTTTTCACTATCAATATCAATTGAGCTATGAATTAGATCATCTCTAACTTCAATAATTGTACGTAGATTGGCTTTACCTTTTGGATATAAGTCTTTTATTTCGATAGAATATTCCTTGTTTAATTCTTTCAATAATTTCAAAAAGGAATTTCTATAAACAACCTTTAGCTTTTGCTTGTAGCTGTTTTCATCGTAGTCACTGCCAAGTTTAGTTTTTAGGGTTGGTAATATTTCGTCTGTTATTTCTTGTTGCTTTTCTTTATCACATACAAAATCAATTGTGGGGTTTTTTGACATTGCATACATATCTTTTATTTTTTCCAGCGCTGTAAAATAATTAATATATGCAACATCCAAATTAGGTGCTGCTGAAGCAGTTAATAAATAATCAATTGGAGCCTTTAAGTCTATACCGTCTTTTTTCAACTCTTTATATTTTGGCAAAGCATTCGAAACAAATTTCTCAATATTATTAGCGCCTATTAAAAAATTATCTTGGTCGCTTATTACAGGCTTCCGTTTAGAACTTCTATAGTAAAATAATTTTTCTTTACCGTTAAATAACTCATACGCGAACCATTGATTGTCATTGTTTTCCACAAAAGAAGCAATTAATAAGACTTCATTTAAAAATTTTATGTAAACAGAATCTATATCCTCCGGTTTGTATGTTGTTTTATTAATTGTAAAAAGGATTGTTCGGGCAAACCTTGAAGTTCTAATTTTGTTTTTGTTTTCAAAGAAATAATAGTCTTCAAAATCAATATCTGCGTTTTTTAAATTTTGAAAATATTCTCTTTTTTTTCGTTTATTTTTTTCTACAGTCCCGTCCCATACATATTTAAATCTACTATAAACCCTAAAACTCTCCATGCCTTCGTAATAAATTCGTATGTGAGTCTTGTCGCAATTAGTTTTCGAAGTAATTTTTACTTCTTTTAGAGAAAAAGTTGCTACAACTTGACAGCTCGCATTTGACGAGTCCTTAGATATTTCACTAATAAGTAATTTGTCTGAATATATTTTATAATAAGAATTGGTGTTTCTATCTGACTTTAAAGTACAATACTCCCCCATCACCAACATATTATCCAATTGTTTAAAAGTTTCGATGGGATTACCAAGAACTATACCCATTATTTTGCTTGGCTCACTTGCCTTAAACTCAATATATATATTAAGATTTGATAACTTTTCACCGTTTTTTGATTCTACACTACCCACAAAATAATACTGTTTGTAAAACGGTTTTTCATCAAATATCCCTTCTATTTTTCGCTCACCAACCATTTACGCATCCTCCTCCACAATCTTAATTTCTTCATCTGTTAAATCATATAATTCATAAACCAATTTATCTATCTGTTTATCGGTTGCATCTATTTGGCGTTGGAGGATGGTACGATCATGATCTGTTTTGGCTTTTGGCAATGTTTGATAAAGCATTGTCATGCTTTTCGACTTTTCTGTTATTTTTTTAACAGTACTGACATTTGCTGTTGTTATGTCTAACAAGGGTAAGTTCTTAATTTGGTCGCCTTTTATTTTAGGGAACGTTTTCTTTCTATCAGCCATTGTATTAGAAAAATAAAACATTGTTATTTTACTACACATTAATCCTAAATAATAATAAATATTGTTTTGGTTTTCTCTTGGTAAAAGTAGATAAATTGATTGATCAACAAAGAAGGATTCGTCATCACAACATGCATGAATTTTTGTTGCCCCCATAACTTGTCTTACTAAAATTTTTTGTCCTTTCTCAAATATTGACCGTTCTCTAAATGCTTGATTTGTATATTTTTTCTCTAACTTTTTATCATAACAAACCCAAAGTCCCTCGTAATCAATTTTATATGGTTTTACATTTTTACCCAGTAAAAATTTTTCATATCTACTATCTACTTTAACATTAGTCACGAATTCTTTTCTTACCTTCATTCCGTTCTTTACTGTAAATACTTTTTCCAATACAACTGCATTTAGATTAATCTTTTCAATTAAATCTATGATATTTGTTTTTAAACCTGTATTAAATTGATATTTAGAAAAATTCAAAAATTCTTCTTGATTGACTTTATTTGAGGGAGTAATAACATCTTTATAAATTTTTACGGGATGCTCTCCTATTGATACTTCATGTGAAAGTAATTTTCCTTTATTTTTTGTAGCTACTAAAATAAAAGTATCAACAGATGCTTTCTTAAATACACCATCCTTTAAATCAACAATAACATTTATTAGTGTTTTGTTAAGTATAAACTCACGTAGTTTTGAATAATACAAATTCGTTAATAATCCGCTAGGTACAATAAAACTTAATTTTCCCTTTTCGCGAGTTATTTTTATACCTCTTTCAATAAAGAGTGCAAATGTATCTGGTTGATACGACGCTGCTTCAAAGGCATTCGAAAAATATTCCTTTTGGTATAATTCAATCTGCTGACTTCTTACATACGGCGGATTTCCAATCACTGCATCAAAACCGCCTTTAGCAAATATTTTCGGAAATTCCGCTTCCCAATCAAAAACATTTATGCGATAACGTTCTTCATTATCCAAAAGGTTAATTTGCTGGTTGTCGTAAAAATCAGGTCCAATTAAGGAATTACCACATTTAATATTGTTGCCCAAATCCGGCAATGCTCTCTCGTTGAATAATTTGCGTTGTTGGTTAAGCGTTTCTTTAGATTCGCCTTCCAAAACCTTAAGCAATAAAGATAGTTTAGAAACTTCCACCGCTTGCGGGTCAATATCTACGCCGTAGATATTATTCAATAATATTTCTTTACGTTTTGCGGTGGTAAGCCGCCAATCATTAATTCCAGCTTTAAATACTGCCGGATTTTTGCCCTTACTATATTTTTCAGGTTCATTGGTGCTGTACCAATCACGATGCCAATCTAACAGATATTGATAAGCGCCTATTAAAAATGAACCGGAACCGCAAGCTGGGTCAAGAATTCTTAATTTAACAACTTGCTGTGGAGTTTTATCTTTTAAAAGTTCACCAACTGTATTTTTAACAATGTAGTCCACAATATAAGTTGGCGTGTAGTAAACTCCGCCGGCTTTGCGGACTTCGGGCTTTTCCTCAATCTTGGCGTGATGCCCCACAGTTAGACTAATGACTTTGCCTAAAAATTGTTCGTAAATGTGTCCTAATATATCCGCTGGTAAAACCGAAAACTCATAGGAGCTATCGGGATAATACAAATTTTTAACGATGTCTTTGATAACCTTGTCATCAATGGTCAACTTGGTTGTTAGCTCATCGGCTGATCCCGCTCGGTCTTTCTCTTGGCGGAAATGGAACAATCCCGAGTTATATTTATCATCCGCTCGCCGATATAAACCAACCAAGCCTTCATAAACATTTTCACTGTTTTTCAACGCTTGTAACTGTCCATAATCTTCCATACCGCGGTCTTCCGCGATACGTAAAAAGACAATTCTGTCAATTGTTCGCGCTACTGCAAAATTTAACTCCCGTTGTGTCAAATCAGTATTACGCAAAGCGATATTTCTGGCAAGCATTTCCCGCCATGTTTCAATTTCTTTCAGAAAGGCATCGTCGACTTCCGCGGTTCCCCTTTTCTTTGTACTCGATTCAATATATTTATCAAACGAACCTTTATAAATAGCATCTTTAGAGAAAATTTCTGCAATTTCATCCCATTTCTCGATATAATCTTCAAAGGTGTAAAACATAACACGCCCAACCGATGCTTTGTCTGTTTTAAAAGGTCTGATTCGACAATCATAAACTGCGAATTCCTCAAAATCAGTTAATATACTGAGTGGTAGTTTTGCCGACCACGCATAGCGTCTTAATTGAAAAGCCGGGTGAATATCGTCTTTTATATTTACAGCCGGTTTTTTAGCTTCTACAAAGAATTTTTTTACACCGCCAATTCTAAAAGCATAATCGGGAGCTTTAGTTGCTGAACCTATTTTAATAGCATCTTCATGAATCACGTCTTTATAGGCTTCTGCATTTCCTGTTTTGTTAGCAATATCCCAGCCAAGTGCTTCGAAAAATGGATTTACAAATTCAATGCGGAGCATTTCCTCATTGTAAGTTTTTTTAAAGGTTTC
>JAHJCW010000240.1 GCA_018812885.1 bacterium
CTTGTACATATATCTGAATTTGACTGGAAACGGACAGAGAATATTGAAGATGTTGTAAAATCCGGTGATCATATACGTATCAAATTAATTAGAATTGATGATCAGGGCAAATTAGCTTTTAGTCGTAAAGCTCTATTACCAAAGCCTGAAGGATACAAAGCTCCTGAAAGGAAAGAAGACGACAATCGTAATAAAAGTTATGGCAATCGAGATAGTCGCGAAAGGCAAGATTCTTCAAGAAGACGTAGATAAAGAAAAGGGCGTGATTAAGCGCCCTTTTTATTTAACACTATAGGATCGTTTATGAAAAGTGTAACTGTAAATCAAAATATTATTGATCTGGAGTATGCTGTGAGAGGTCCAATCCCTCAACGAGCTGCAAAATTAAAACAGCAAGGTAAAAATATAATTCCTTGTAATATCGGGAATCCACAAGCACTTGGTCAAAAACCGATTACATTTTATCGAGAAGTATTATCCTTATTGGAAAATCCCAATATTATTGAGAGGGAGAAATATTTATATCAAAATCCTATTAATAAATTTGATAATATTTCTAATCACGCTATTAATGTTAGTGAAAAATTACTTACTACTATGGAAACTGGATTAGGTGCTTATACGGATAGTAAGGGACAATATTTTATTCGCGAATCGGTTGCGAAATTTATCGATAAACGAGATAGCATCAATTCATCGAAATCTTACTTGCAATCAAATCCTGATAATGTTTTTCTAACCGACGGAGCAAGCGAGGGAGCTAAAGCAGTATTAGAATTACTGATTTCTGATAAAAATGATGGAATTATGATTCCAATTCCGCAGTATCCACTTTATTCAGCTACAATCAAGCGCTGTGGTGGTACACAAATAAACTACTATCCTAATGAAGATAATGATTGGGCATTGAATAAAGAGATTTTAGAAGATTCCTTGCAAAAAGCCAAATATCATAAAATAGATGTTAAAGCTATAGTTGTAATTAATCCTGCCAATCCAACCGGTGCAATTTTGGATAGTTCAAGCATTATGCAGGTTATTGATTTTGCTGAAGAAAATGGTCTATCTATAATTGCCGATGAAGTATATCAAGAAAATTTATACGGTGGTGAATTCATATCATTTGCAAAAGCGATTAATAATAGGAAAATCCCATTATTCAGTTTGCATAGTGCGTCTAAAGGTTATTATGGTGAATGCGGACAAAGGGGAGGGTATTTAGAGGTTAGAAATCCTCCCAAAATTAACAACAGTGAGATTCCATTTATAAATCTATTATTTAAATTATCATCAGTTAATCTATGCTCTAATACAATCGGTCAAGCATTGGTATATCTAATGGTTAATCCCCCACAAAAGGGAACTGATGCTTTTGATATATTTACCAAAGAAAAACGGACTATTTTAGATGATCTATTTAATAAAGCAACATTAATTAGAAACTCATTTAAGAACATGGATGGAATGGAATGTTTTGGGAAAATTGGTGCTCTCTACCTTTTCCCAAGATTAAATAAGCTACCCGACAATTCGAATGATTTTGATTATTGTATGAGTCTATTGGAAGAAACCGGATTATGTGTAGTTAATGGATCGGGTTTTGGACAAAAAGCTGGTACACATCATTTAAGGATTGCATTTTTACCTTCAATAGAATCTTTAAAAAATGTACTACCTAGCTGGACTGAGTTCCACAATAAATATGTTAATCAATAGACGACCTAATTTCCTTATACAATATAGATCAATAATAGATTTTCCAACGATTACATAAAGTGTTGCTTTAGTTAATATTTATTAATAAACTAAAGTAATACTTTAACATAAAATAAATGACAAAAATTGACTCTGAAATTAAAAAACTATATTATTCAATAGGTGAGGTTTGCAAACTTACTGGTTTGAAATCTTATGTTCTAAGGTATTGGGAAACAGAATTCCGTGAATTAAGACCACCAAAAAATAGAGCAGGGAACAGGACCTATCGGAAAAAGGACATTGACACGATCATTAAAATCAAAGAATTGTTATATGATAAAAAGTTCACAATTGAAGGTGCTAGGAATCAACTGGCAATAACTCCTCAAGTCTCTGATACTTCCGATGAAGGGACTACTGAAAAACCTGCCCCTATAGTAATAAATAGTAGTAAAGAAGCATCGATTTTACTAGAGGTTCGCGATCAGCTGAAATCAATATTGGATAAAATAAATAGTTAATATAATTTTAGTATTTCTTCTTAATTTCTAAACAATTCGGGGCGTGGCGCAGCCCGGTTA
>JAHJCW010000241.1 GCA_018812885.1 bacterium
ATCTCCTTTAACTATCTGACAGATGAGGATGTTGTCCGTCACGAACTGGTGCAGGCGATTATCCAGGCCTACGATCGAGAGGCAAACAACAAATGAAATCACCCGATCTAGAACAGAAACAGTTAGTTTTTAATAAATATTTACACTAATATAATTAAACCAAAACCGTAGATTATTATATTATTTTGACCTTAGTATTATTGATCTCCCCCAAAAAATTTAAATTTTTGAACCCGTTTATTAAGTTGGTCAACTACGTAAATATTATTATTCAGATCGATACATAATCCCGCCGGAAGACTAAAATCACCCGGCTCATTCCCAAGTTGACCAACAAAAAGGTAAACATTACCATTTTCATCAAAAATCTGAAAATTGTGGAATTCAGCATCGGTTATAAAAATAAACCCATCTTTGGTAACTCCAATCCCCTTTGGCCTAAATAGATATCCAGCTCCGCTACCGATTTTTCCAAACATTTTTTGGTAATCTCCGGTCAGAGAAAATATTTGCACACGAAAATTCATTTGATCAACTACGTAAACTTTATCCCCTTGGACAGCAATCCCCGCAGGTCTATTAAATTGAGCTTCCTTTTCACCGGGTTCACCAAATTCAAATTGAAAAGCACCGCTTGCCGCGTCATACACACGGATAACATTATTTTTTGAGTCAGATACATATAACCAATTATCCTTTGATGAATATGCTATGTTTGTTGGGTTTCCAAACTCTTCGCTTTTTCCAACTGATAGAATCAATTTCCCTGCAAGCGTATATCCGAATACTTTTTTTAAACTTCCGTCTGTAACAAATACATGGTCGCCAACCACAACGATTCCAAGTGGTAATTGTAATCTACCTCGTCTTTGTTTGCCAATAGTTTGTATCTCTCTTTCGACTCTATCAAATACTAGTACTGAACCCAATCCCGTATCTGTGACATATACTTTACCTGTGGAATCAACACTCACTCCATATGGTTTAACTAATCGTGTTCGGCCTTCTCCGGTTACATTAGAAATAAATTTTCTAAAATTACTTTGACCTACAGAACTGTTATCAGAATAAATATCTATCAATTGTATCCTCGGTTTATCAGGAGGAATTGGCCAAACCAAATCTGTATCAAAAGCAGGTTGACCTGCACAACCAATTAGTAACATTAATATTAACAGTGCTGATGATCTTTTAATCCATTTCATATTTTTCCCTTGAATATTTTGTTTAAATATTACAACCCGGTTTAAAACTAAACGTACCAATAAATTTAATCATTTAAACTCCCCAACGGTGGGGGTTTTGGGAGAGAGTATATTATATCATCATAGGGAATGATGTTCTCTTCTACTTTTTTTAGTTTTACAGGTTTTTGTTCCCATGGAATTCCGATTTCATCCAATGCTGGAGGAAATGGTAAATCGACTTTTTTCATTTTTGATTCAACTTTTTTCTTTCTATCCAGTCCATTTATTACTTCACTCCTCCATAGATCCAACTGATCAATTGGCGGTATCATGGGCAACTCATTTATATATTCCTTTTTTAAAAAATTGCCAATATAAATATCGAGTGGAAATTTAGAATCGAGTTTCTGCTCTTCAATATTTTCCATTGAGTTTTCATTTACAACATCAAGTATAAAATAATCTGTAGGCAGTATTGGAGGTACAGGTAATCCTTTTTTTGTCCTAATTCTTTTTCTAGGGCCTGTCATGACTTCAGATGAAAAAGATAAATTCAAGAAAAATCCTTTCAATCGATTATCACCCCTGACAGTAGAATTGAATCCAGACGCTACTTGGATATGTTTAAATAAGAACCATTTTATTCCCATTGACCCTATCAATTCATTACCATTACTTAGGCGTTCATCCACTTGAAAATCAATTACACCATGTATTTGCTTAATAATTGGGATCAGTATTCCTATGCCACCAATAAAACGATTGTCAACTTTTAAACCGGCTGATTCTAACAAAGATATATATCCAATATTTGTATATGTTTTTAAATTTAAAATAGAAAATTCTGTTATTGCTCTACTAATTATCCTTTGACTTTCTGAAGACAATTGATTACAAGTAAATAGTCCAATATTTTGCCATCGAAAATCTACAGAAGTACTATTATTACCAAGGTTCAATATATTTATTCGGATTCCTAAAGTTGCGTTTTTTTCTTTTTCTAGATTATTAATTTCCCAAGAATTTGTTGAGTAATACAATTCTGTCCTTCCGGTGAGACCCAATGATATCGCAAGTGGAATTGTTGTAGCTAAATTTTGACTTAAAGTAGTGATGGATCGGGAAGTTCCCAATCGTACATGACCTACACCCAACGTTTCTGGAGATGGATTCAGAAATAATCCGGTTGATCCATCCAAACTTACCCCAGACATACCTGCCCTACTTTGCGAATAGATAACTGAAAAACATACCGTACAAACAACTAAACAACGAACAATATTGTTCAACATCGAAAATTAATTACAAATTTATTTATCATGACAGCGTTTACAAATACCATAACCTTCCTGATATAAAAGCGAACTATGATCGGACCCATGCGGGTTATGACACGAAGTACAGGACAATTCTTTCCCAGGTCTTGAGGGATCTGGACCACCCGATATAGGATGCGTTGGAAGAGGATGAGGTTTATCAGCCATATCTGCATGACAATATGCACAAATATCATATACAGGAATAACGGTCAGTGTCTCTAGTGAACTGGCATGGGCATCATGACACATGATACAGCCTTCCGTTGCCGGTGCATGTATAAATTTCACATCACTTATTGCCTCTTCAATATCACCATGGCATGCTAAGCAATATTCAGGATCATTCTTCATGTCGCCTAATAATTGATACTTAGGAGATGATTCAGTATCGTGGCAAACGCTACAACCGTCTTCTTCTATTATGGGATGTATAGTTTTGTGGTCTAAAATTGAAGAGTGACATTCTTCACATCTATTTTGAACCATTTCAATATGACAATAAGAACACCCGGCTTCATTTTCTTTGGTATGAAAAGTATTAGTTTTAAAAGTGTTTCCAGGTGATTCATCTATAAGATCAGAGGGATAAAAATAATTAATCGTGTCTTTTGCAACTTCAACATTTTTATCATTTATTACACGTAAATAGAAAGGATTATTCCCCGGCTGTAGTACTACTCGAAATGAAAAAAGAGTTTTAGTATTTTTTATATTTTGTACATTTACATCTCTTTTTTCAAGCGACCACCCGGTAAGTGTTACATTCGCTTTAACAGCGTTAAAATCATAAACGTGCGCTAAAATTTTCCTAAATTCTATTGTATCCCAAAATTTTCTGAGATCAACTAATTCTGAGAGAGGAAAGTCAAAATTATCTGTTATCCTTTCTTTATTGAAATAGACAGTTGTCACACTTATATTTGTTAGTATAAACGACTTTTGAAACATATCCCGGATTTTTATTGGAAATTCTGCCTGCAACTTATCCCCCACTACATCAATATTTTCTCTAATTGTCATCTGCTGTAAGAGCTGAATCTTGCATTTTTCCGATGCAGTGTACATCCCCTTAATAACAGCTCCCGGTACATGTATTATTCTATTATTATCCGAAGGAATAATAATTTGCAAATCCGGATCATTTGAATAACCAATGGCAACAAACCATAATACTACTAAAATTCCACTGATATCTCTTTTATTAATTATCATTTATAAACCTCAAAATGTTCATTCAAATAAATCATAGCAATAACCCTAATTTGTACATTACTCTACATTAATGTATGCACTTGTAAGCCCATGGCAACTATTACAAGAACCATCAAATATTGGTGCATTCATATTCCTAATTTCAGTATCACTTGAAACTGATGCAAATAAACCATTTTGCCAATCAATAGGTATATTTGAGTAAAAATTACCTTTGCCATCAACTTCAATGACTTCTATAGGAGTATCGCTTATTTCAATATCACTGAATAAAGTTATCAGAACATTTGGATATGGTATGTTTAAGTTTGAATCATACACTGAACCTGCTATTGTAAATCCAAATCCCGCTTCTCCTCCATTGATATGGCATGCCATGCAGTCTTTACCAACATTGTGGCTTTTTGTACTACCATATGTACTTATAACGATATCCGATATATTTTTATTGATATCGCAACCAAATACGATAATAGTGATAATTAGTAACAAGCTCTTCGATATTTTATTCATAGACTAACTATTTAGTTAGTTCTTAAAATAGATATTAAATCTACCTTTTACAAATAATTATGTTTTCATTAATTTGAATTCCTTTTTAATTACCTTTACCTGTTGTTACACAATAAACATGGGATATTTTGGCAAATTAAGAAAAATAAAAAAGGGAAGTTTTTACACTTCCCTTTTTTTCTCTACCTGTTTAAATATCAATAACTTACGGTAGTACCCGGGGCCGGACTCGAACCGGCACGAACTCATCATTCGAGGGATTTTAAGTCCCTTGTGTCTACCAATTCCACCACCCGGGCAGTACTGAGGCGTCGGCCGGATTCGAACCGGCGAATGACAGTTTTGCAAACTGCTCCCTTGGACCACTTGGGTACGACGCCAAAAATGTTAAATATCCATTTAATAAGGTAACAAAGTTAAAACGTATTGTTATCCAATTCAATCATACTTAATCATATTAATCCAATGAATTTCAATGTTTTGAAATAAATCTTAGCTTTGTATTTTTATATATGGATTTATTAAGAATAAATATATACCAACACTTACGCGATTTTAATGTACCAGCTACAGTTCTTGACGATATTTTCAGTGATGAAGAGGATTTAGAAAAATTAATTAGTGCTTGGCAATCATTGAAAAAGGATGGGTTTTCTGATGATGAAACCGCCGAAGAGATTTCAAAAATATTTTTTAAAGAATTAGACTTAGCTACTATAGAGTAAAAAAGGGCTGCTTTTGCAGCCCTTTTTATTTAATATATAACAATAGTACCCAATAATTACTGATTTAGTAATAAATCCTCCATTTGAGCCACTAAA
>JAHJCW010000242.1 GCA_018812885.1 bacterium
GATCTTTATTTGGCGGTGCAGGTGTTGGTAAAACAGTTTTAATTCAGGAGTTGATTCGAAATATTGCTACTGAACACGGTGGATATTCAGTGTTTTCAGGAGTTGGTGAACGTACCCGCGAAGGAAACGATCTATATCGTGAAATGACTGAATCGGGCGTTATTGAAAAAACCGTGATGGTGTTTGGACAGATGAATGAACCACCCGGAGCACGATTGCGAGTAGGACTTACGGGACTATCGATGGCAGAATATTTCCGAGATGAGGAAGGAAAGGACGTATTATTATTTATTGACAATATATTCCGATTTACTCAATCAGGTTCAGAAGTATCGGCACTTTTAGGACGTATGCCATCAGCGGTTGGGTATCAGCCAACTCTATCAACAGAAATGGGTGATTTGCAGGAGCGAATCACATCTACAAAAAAAGGATCAATTACATCCGTACAGGCAATTTATGTACCTGCTGACGATCTAACCGATCCGGCTCCGGCAACCACGTTTGCACATTTGGATGCGACCACTGTCTTGGATAGAAAAATATCTGAATTAGGAATTTATCCGGCGGTTGATCCGCTTACTTCGACATCTAGGATTTTAGATCCACGTGTAATCGGTGACCGACATTACCAAGTTGCGCGTTCGGTGCAGGAAGTTCTGCAAAAATATAAAGATCTGCAAGATATCATCGCGATTTTGGGTATGGATGAATTATCGGATGACGATAAAAAAACCGTCGCGAGAGCGCGCAGAATGCAGCGTTTCTTATCACAACCTTTCTTTGTTGCGGAACAATTTACCGGAATGACGGGAAGGTACGTATCTTTAGAAGATACCGTTTCCGGATTCGAAGCCATTTTGAACGGCGAAGTTGACGATTTACCCGAAAGTGCCTTTATGTTTGTTGGCTCTTTGGACGAAGCAAAAGAAAAAGCTAAAAAGAAATAAATGGCAACATTTTTATTAGAGATTGTCACTCCAACGCGTGTAATAACTGAAGGAAACGTATCGTATTTGCGTTGTCCGGGAGTGGATGGTTTATTTGGAGTGATGGCAGATCACACTGCGGCTATTATTGCTCTATCCGTTGGAGAAGTTAAAATTACCATTGGCAAACAGGAAAAATTTATGGCTACTAGTGGTGGATTTGCAGATATTTCTCCTGAAAAAGTACTGCTTTTATTAGAGACAGCCGAACAATCATTTGAAATTGATGTGGAACGAGCCAAGATGGCTATGAAACGAGCGAAAGATAGACTCGATGATAAAGGGAAAATTGATGTTTTCCGTGCTGAATCCGCTTTGATACGAGCTATAAATCGATTAAAAATAGCCGGAAGATAGCCGGTAGGTAGAATAGAACGCGGATTCCGCGGGTGTTACAGATTGGCACGGATAAAAAACATAGCAGAGGGCAAAGAGAAATTTTAATTGTCAATTAAAAACCCTCAAGGTTTTAAAAACCTTGAGGGTTTTATCTTTTTACCTAACCCCTGCTCCCTGACCTTTAATCTCTATTCTCCTAATTTCCTAATACCCCAATACACTAAATCCTTGTAATTTCAAGTGGATTTTTATTTTAAATATGGATTTATAAATGAATAAACGTACACACACATGTGGCGAGTTAAACAGTAAACAAGTTGGGGTAAAAGCTTGTCTTAATGGTTGGGTCAACACGGTCCGATTGCATGGGCAGGTAATTTTTGTTGACATCCGTGACCGCTATGGAAAAACGCAGCTTGTTTTTAATACTGAAAAAAGTGAACAAGCTTTTGATACAGCCAAAAAATTATCTATTGAAGATGTTATTTCCGCAAGCGGCGATGTTCAAGCGCGCAATAAAGAAGCAGTGAATCCTAATATGCAAACCGGTGAAATAGAAGTAATTGTTGATTCAATGGAAATATTAAATGAAACTGCACCGCTTCCTTTTGTAATTATCGATAGAGATAGTGCATCTGAAGATTTTAGATTAAAATATCGATATCTTGAATTACGCACGGATGAATTACAAAAGAATTTTAAACTACGTCATGATGCGTACC
>JAHJCW010000243.1 GCA_018812885.1 bacterium
AATAAAACTATTATTATAACAGGAGGCGGTACTGGACTGGGTAAATCCATGGCTCTGCGCTTCGGAGAATTAGGTGCAAACTTGGTAATTACTAGTAGAAAACAAGAGATATTAGATAGCACCGCGATTGAACTTAGAGAAACTGGTGCGGAAGTTTTACCCATCGCCTGCGATGTCCGCAAACCGAATGAAGTCCAAAACGTGGTTGACAGAACAATCGAAAAATTTTTAAAAATTGATATTTTAGTTAATAATGCTGCGGGGAATTTTATAAGCCCCACAGAACTATTAACACCCGGCGGTTTTAAGGTTGTTGTTGATATTGTATTAAACGGAACATTTAATTTCACACAAGCTGTCGGTAAAGAAATGATTAAAGCTAAATCTGGTACGGTATTAAATATAGTTACTACGTATGCATGGACGGGATCAGGTTATGTTGTCCCATCGGCTGCGGCGAAAGCAGGAGTCTTGGCCATGACAAGATCTCTTGCGGTGGAATGGGCAAAATATGGTATAAGACATGTCGCAATTGCACCGGGTCCATTTCCAACGAAAGGTGCATGGAAACGACTAGCACCACCTGGCATGGGAATTGAGAAAAAAATGAGAGACAGAATTCCGCTTAAGCGCTTTGGGGAGCATATTGAACTTGCTAATTTAGCAGCATACTTAGTGAGCGATGGCGCAAGCTATATCAATGGAGACGTTATAACGATTGACGGAGGCGAGTGGTTAAAAGGAGCCGGCGAGTTTAACGAATTAGAAAAAGTGCCAAAGTTGATGTGGAAAGTGATAAGTAAAAGGGTAAGAAGTAAAAAGTAATATATTTGTTATGGACAAACCAAAAACGCAGGATATAGTTATAACTCCGGCTAAAAATAAATTCTCAAAGAAAATCTATATTGGCATTGCATTAAACTAATAACTTAGTACTCATCAATGGAAAAGATATAATGAATTTTAAAAAGTTTAAAATTTATCTGGATATATTACCCAAATACTTGTTTGTTATTTCACTATGTATTTTGGCGTTTGGCTACGGCGTTGCTACTAACCGGTATAAGTTATTTCCATATCATATAATGGAACAAGGCACAACTCAATTAAAAGCTTTCTTTAAAATTTTAAAGGAACCATACTTGAGGCCGATTCGCTATAATGAATCAGGAGTGAAAATTTATAATCGTGAAAAGATAATGCCTGGAGTAACATTGCTGACTTCATTTTGGTCAGAAACTGGATGGACAGCAGGAATACGATTGATAGATTTAGAAGGTAAAATATTACATCATTGGGAGGTAAAACCTAAAGAAATTTGGCCTCAATCACCATACACAGACCATACAAAAAACTCGAAAAATGTAAATAATAATTTCGTGCATGGTACATATCTATATCCAAATGGTGATATTATTTTCAATATATCATTTTTGGGACCAGTACGAATGAATTCCAAAGGGGAGGTATTATGGAAAATACCCTATAGAACTCATCATTCTGTTTTTCGTGATGATGATGGAAATTTTTGGGTAGCGGGCATAAAGTGGGTAGAACCAGGTGATGACCGGATAAAACTTTTCCCCGGATTGAGTGCACCTTTTACAGAAGAAACAATACTAAAAATATCTCCTGATGGAACAATACTCAAGGAAATTAGCGTGTTAGAATCGTTGTATAAAGGTAACTATCAACATCTTCTATACCAGTATAATGTGCGAAGTGGTGATCTACTTCATTTAAATGATGTTGAAGTACTTAATAGAAAACTTGCCAAAGATTTTCCTTTATTTGATTATGGAGATATAGTTATATCATCAAGACATTTAAATTTAATAGCCGTGCTTGATCAAAGCGGAAAAATTAAATGGCTTAGTATGGGTATTTTCACTAATCAACATGACCCAGACTTTGAGCAGAATGGTTGGATAACAGTTTTTGATAACAGAACAGGGTTAGGTAGAACTATGATTAGACAGATAAATCCTGCTAGCAATGAAGTAAAAACACTTTATCCTACTAATCTTGATCAGGAATTTTATACTAAGATAGGAGGAAAACACCAAAAACTTAATAATGGCAATAGATTAATTACTGAGTCTTGTGCTGGTAGAGTTTTTGAAATTTCACCAGAAGGTGAAACTGTATGGGAATGGATTCAACAACCGTTTGACGAAAAGGACGTTCCCGAGGTTCTTGAAGGAACTCGATATAGCTTTGAGGAAAAAGATATAGCTAAGTGGGGAAGTGAAGATTAAAATTTGGATTGATTATAAAAGGAATGTGATTTTTTTGAGATCACTTAATAATTAGGAGTTTTTTTATGTTAAATAAAATGTCTTGTAAAATTATCATATCATTTATTCTTTTAACTACATGTTTACCACAAACCGTATTTGCTTATGTAGGTCCAGGAACCGGTATATCCGCCATTGGATCTTTTCTGGCATTACTCGCAGGGATAATTGTAGCGATCTTAGGATTTTTATGGTATCCAATTAAAAGACTTTTTGGTAAAAAAAAGCCACAAGAACCTAATCAAAATGAAAATATGGAAGACTAATGGTATTGGTTGGAGGAATTGTTATAATTGTTGGTTTTTTCATTTTTATGAAACTTTTTGGCCTTGTCGAAAAAAGCACAAAAGTTATTAATTTAGCTAAATCTGCTGTCAAAATTGTTCGTGATGCACACTTAGATGATTATCAAAAAGAAATTGCAATGCAAAAGCATGCTAAAGAACTTCTTTCTCTTTTCTTTTTAATTACAATAGGTGGTATAATGGCATTGGCAATTCCTTTTAGTCTCATCTGGCTAATGGAGTTGGCAAAATTATTAACAGTGACTGAGGTAATCGAAACAACCTTATCATTTCAATTTATCGCCATTGCATTCATAATCTCAATTGGTTATTTTTGGTTAATGCAGAAGAAACAGCCTAACAAGTATGTAAATCAATATTCTATTACAGAAAAAATATTACATAAATTGGCATTTAAATCTTGGTCTTCTCAGGTTTCTATATCAAATATCGAAAGTCATCTTTACAAAAAAAAGATTATTGATCTTGAAATCAAAAAGCCTGTTTTTATTACAGCACTTCCAAGAGCAGGAACTACATTATTACTAGAATTATGCATTAAAACCAAAGAATTTGGATCGCATACATATAGGGATATGCCATTTTTGCTTACGCCATTATTTTGGAACCGTTTTTCCAAACTTTTTAAGCGGTCACTCGCACCTCAAGAGCGCGCTCATGGTGACGGTATGATGATAAACATAGATAGCCCCGAAGCTTTTGAAGAGATCATTTGGAAAGGCTTTTGGCCTTCAAGATACAAAGAGGATCGAATTATTCCTTGGTCAGAGCCAAATTATCCAGATTTCGAGAAATTTTTACATGATCACATATCCAAAATTATTTTCTTGAGGGGAAACAATGTATCGTCACAAATTAGATATATTTCAAAAAATAATCTGAATATTGCGCGAATAAGATATCTGAAACATGTTTTCCCGGATTCTATTATAGTAGTGCCATTTCGGGCGCCATTGCAGCACTCATCATCCCTACTGCGTCAACATCGCAATTTTCTTAAAATTCATAGGGAAGACTCTTTTGCAAGTAAATACATGAAGGATATTGGTCATTATGATTTCGGTAATAATCTGCGACCGGTTGACTTCGATAATTGGATTTCTTCCGCGCAAGGATTAGACCCTAACACACTATTATTCTGGTTACAATATTGGATTAGTACTTATCGATATCTGCTCAAGAATGCCCTAGGTCAAATCACATTTTTCTCTTATGACTCATTCTATAATGATCCCCGAAATGGATTGGAACAGTTTGGTAAACTCGTGGAATTGAAAAATATCGAAACTTTTATTGAAAATGCTGATCTAATTATTGCGCCAAAGCAATATTCCGAAGATAATACCGGTTTACCTTCCGAAATTGTTAATGAAGCTATGACTTTATACATAGATTTACAAAAAAAGGGTATTCCATTAATAAAAATTTAGATAATAATAGCGGATTGATTTTACAAAACCTTTAAATATGTTCTAATAGTTGAAATTATGACAATCATCTCTCCAACTGTCTAGTAGAATTAATTCTTTAGGAGAAATTAAATTTAATTCAATGAGTTTTTCATAACAAATTGTCATGTTCGCAGGAATATTTTCGATACCCTCTGTTAATTTTAATTTTTTTAAGCTCTTATATATTTCTGCATTATAATTATATCCGGGAATTTCATCGCGAAAATCAAGCATCAAATTATGATCATTTCTCTGTTGCCACATTGAGCTCCGGTGAAACAAAATTGACCATCCGCATGTCCATGCTATACGTTGAGCAATAAATGAACGCCATATATCAGTCATCCTAAAACTACAATAGGAAGGTAAATATAATAGTGGAAAAGCCTCTTTAAACCAAGTTGTGTTTTGACTGTTAAATGGACAAAAGGATTGGTTACCCAAAGCTATATTTTCTGATTTGTTGAATGTAATGGGTAGGGGCAAAGTAAGCCTATATATCGCATCTACATCAGGGTTTTCATCTGCTAATCCCTGTTGTATTGGACATTCGATAGATACTAACTCTTCAAGTACCGGTAAGTTATCCTTAATATTTTCAAGAGCAAAACCTCTTGGCCAAATATGAATGTTCGTAAAATATTTATATGTATTTACCCATCCTTTATTACTTAATAAATGAGCATTTACTAACTTAGTTCTATTGTCCCAGAAGTTTGGCAAAGGTAAATTGTCATCATCGGTTTCGATAATTATTTCAGCCCCCTTTGATATAGCTATTAAATATCCTAAATTTTTACGAGCATAGTGTTTAAGTGGTAACGTTTTAGCCAATTCAAAGTTTAGAGCTTGTTGTCGTTCTACCGAGTAATAATCGCATCCAGCCAATTTAAATTCTTTCGGGCTTCTGGTATCACCCACCACAATAAACGGTATGTTGTGCGATGAAGATTCTTGAGCAATCTTATTCAAGATGAAATGATCATGCCCTGCTATAGAAGTAATGATTAAAAATGTATTTTCCATTGTAATTATTTAATGGTATGTAAGAAATATTTCCGTGCCCCAAAGTTCCACCAATATGTTACCACAATGGCAAAGAGTTTTGAAAACATAAAGTATAAACCCATAAATTCAGTAAACCCCCAAATTATAAACGTATTGATACCTAAGCCGACTCCTGTAATAATCAAGTAATAAATGAATTCGTGATAACGTTTTTCAATTACCCTTATCTTAAAAATCCAGAAAGTACATAAATAATAATTTATTACGGCTCCTGACATAAAAGAGATAATGGATGATGTTAAGTAGTTTATTTTTAAAAAGTGAGTAAAAATAAACAACATAGAAAGGTCAATAACGGTACAAAAACCGCCAACCATGAAGTATTTTACAGCTTGCGAAAAAAATTCACTTTTTATAGCGGGAATATTGTAGATATTAGCAATTATCCTTTTCATTTTATTACAGGAGATTTGAAATTCAGTCTAAGAAAGAAATAATGAAACAATACATTAATTGAATTACAAATTGCTTTTTTAGAAACACTTGGAGAGGGGGCACGGTAATGAATTGGGATTTCCGCAAAGCGAGTTTTACGAAGCAAATAGCGCAACTCTGTTTGATAAAAATGAGCTTTTGATAACAAACCATATGCTACAATTTTCTCAACGATGTTGGCATGAAACCCTTGAAAACCGGATGTCATATCATACATTTTTGTTCCCAACAAAAAATTGGAGAGAATTGTCCCAAATTTAGATAAAAAAGTGCGCTTCCAAGATGAATCACAGATGGATCCTCCATTTATAAAACGACTTCCGAATGCACATTCATTTCCTTCGTTTAATATTCTCAAAAACATTGGCAAGGCTTTCGGATCGTGTGATAACCCAGCATCCATTTCGATGATGAATTCATGCTTATTTTTCAAAGCTTCTTTATATCCTCTTAGATAGGCATCAACAATATTTTTATTTTCCGGAGACCAAATCGTAGTAAATCGGTTATCCTTTGCCGAAAGATTATTACTTAATTCTAATGTATTGTCTTTTGATACCTTATCGATAACAAAATATATTTTCCCGCATTTAAGCTTATCTAATACAGTTGTTAGAGAAGAAACAAATGGATTAAAATCTTCCGATTCATTTGCCATCGGGATTACTACTGCAAAATCATATTTCATTTAGTGTATAATTAAGTTGCTTAATATGGTTATTGCTTAACGATGAAACTTACAAATAATAAAAATAAAATTACTCATTGAAATCAAAATAATCCACAATTTATAGCAAGATATTAACGTTTTTTGGGATTTTAGTTGACAAGTCTATTGTTTATATAGCAGCAATATAGTAGTAATTCTTTATTAATTTTGATCCAAATTATGCCTACTATCTGAGAATATTTATTCGTACCTAATCAGTTGCGCAACCAACTGAGCTACAGTGGCATTACTATATAAAATAAAAAATAGTTAAATAGAAGAAAAAGTAATTATCCAGTTTATTATATTGATTGATTAATTTATTTTGTAAATGGCTGTCTATGTTTATTCGCGATACAATCTTTACATAGCCATTGAATAAGGACAAATAGGTTTATTAAATTTTTCTAATTAATTTTATTCCCTAATGAGTATATCTTTTTTAATAATGTCCTTTTTTGGTATTTGTATCCTTATTTCCTGGACTGGACTTGGTACATTAATAAATTATTTATTATTCCCCAAAATTATACAAGATATATGGTTGCGTACCGGTTGGGGGTTATGTTTTACATTACTAATTGGTGGAATTTTAAATATGACCGGTATGATCTCCCCAACAGCTATTTTCATTATAATCGGAGTTGGTATTTTTATATTTTTTGCACATATGTTTTCCATAAAAGGAAAAATTTGGACAAATATTAAAGAATTTGCCGGAGATGAGAAAAGAAATTATTTATTGATATTACTGTTAGTAGTTAACTGTTCCCTGTTACTCATTATATATTTAGGATCAATATCAAATATTCATTTTAATTGGGGTGAAGATTTACATGGGTACTTTGTATTTCCTAAGAAAATGTTACAAGTAGGATCATTAGGACCAGACCCATTTAGCGTTCAAAGAATTCTTATGTTCGGTGGTATGTCATTTTTACACGCCATTATTCTTAGCCTCGGAGATTTTAAAAATCTTAATATGATCGATGTGGGCTTGGGTACGATATTAACAACAGGATTATTATATGGACTTAGTCGGGAGTATAAATTATTGAAGTGGATGAATTTATTGGTCATTTTTGTTGTACTGATTATTGTACCGCCGAAAGTTAATATATCGAGTCTTGTAATTGGATTAGCATTGTTTATCACATTATTTAGAACTCTTGATATATTAAGGCGAAGCGAATTCGACATTTTATCGATATCAATTATAATTGCTCTGATTATTAGTGCTTTATCTAGTTTAAAGACAAATTATATAATTACCGTGTTTGGATTCTTATTTATAAGCTATTCACTCTATTTTTTCTATTATAAGAATAATAGAAAAAAGATAATAATAGAAATAACCTTAGTCGTAGTGTTCACAATTTTATTTCTTCTGCCCTGGTTTTTAGCAAACTATCAATCAAATGGTACAATGTTGTATCCAATATTTGGTAAAGGGTTTCATGATGCAGATTATTTGCAGTTTAATTCCAAGGTATCAATCAGAGGGTTACTTATTGCAGCAAAGCTAACAATTTTTAATATGAGAAACGTGCCGCTATTTACCTTCTTCTTTGTGTTTCTTATTTTTGGGTATACAGAATTACACGATAAAAGAAAAAATGCAGTCTCTTTAGTAGTAGCCTCAATTGCTACACCAATTGTGATTGTTTTATTGTCAGGTGGTTATGGCTGGGATCGCTTTTCTTGGTCAGTAGTGACGGCAAGCAGTCTAATTTTGCTAATATTGGCTTTTGCTAGTACTAATCCAAGTAATCGATATTTACGGATATTGGTCTTGATTTTAATATTTGTTGGTATATATATAATAATTATT
>JAHJCW010000244.1 GCA_018812885.1 bacterium
ATTAGTGATCCTAAAACCGATAAAAGAATTAATTTTGTGGGTGGTATACGTGGAACTAAAGAATTGGTAAAGCTTGTTGATTCGGGAGAATATAAGATTGCTTTCTCATTGTATCCAACATCCATAAAGCAATTATTGGATGTAGCAGATGCGGGGAATGTAATGCCACCAAAATCTACTTGGTTTGAACCAAAACTACGAGATGGTATTGTAGTTAATTTGTTAGATAAAGAATACTAATTAATATAAGGAATTAACCAATGTTAATTTTACTATCAGATGCATTTGACCCGGGTTTACCGGGTAAATTAAAGAAATTTGGCGAAGTTACAGATAATAAGACTCGTGTGCCGGAAGCCGAAGTAATACTTATCCGCAGCAAAACAAAAGTAACTAAAGAATATATTGATGGCGCACCGAATTTGAAATTGGTAATCCGCGGTGGTGTTGGTTTGGACAATGTTGATTTAGTTTACGCTAAGGAAAAGGGCATTACAGTCCATAATACAGCCGCAGCTTCATCTATCGCAGTGGCGGAATTGGCATTTACGTTAATGATTTCAATTACAAATCACCTCGCCAAAGCCGATAAATCTATGCACGCAGGCAAATGGCTTAAGAAAGAATTGAAACGCACCGAATTGTATCTAAAAACACTTGGAATCATTGGAATGGGACGAATCGGAACAGAACTTGCCAAACGCTCAATTGCTTTTGGAATGAAGGTTGTAGCCTACGATCCGTATGTAAAATCATCGGATTTTGCGGACCTGAAACCGACTATGAAAGACGTATTTAAAATTTCTGATTATGTTTCATTGCATTTACCCCTAACGGAAGAAACGAAGGGACTTATCAATTCTGAAACGTTGAAAGATTTTAAAGACGGTGCTTATCTAATTAATACTGGAAGAGGAAAAACAATAGTTGAAGAAGATGTTGCAGAAGCTCTCAAAAGCGGAAAATTGAAAGCATTTGGCAACGATGTTTGGTATTCCGATCCTCCGGAAAATACTGTTCTAATAGATGCACCAAATGTTACTATGTTGCCGCATTTAGGTGCTTCAACGAATGAAAATTTGCTGCGAATTGGGAATATAATTGAGGAATTAATTGCTGATTACGTTAAATAATAATTCAAAATAAATTAAATAAATACGAGGACTAAAAAATGACTAAGCGAGTATATAATTTTAATCCGGGACCATCAACCCTACCATTAGATGTATTGAAAAAAGTGCAAGCAGATTTGCTAAATTTTGAAAATACCGGTATGTCAATAATGGAAATTTCTCACCGGTCTCCGGAATATGATAAAGTACACAATGATGCAATAGCTTTAACAAAAGAATTGATGGGATTGAGTGATTCTTATAAAGTGTTATTTGTAGGTGGTGGAGCGTCAACCCAATTTGCTTACATACCGATGAATTTTCTGCATAAAGGTAAAGTTGGTGCTTATGTTGACACCGGTACTTGGTCAGCTAAAGCTATAAAAGAGGCAAAGATATTAGGAAAAGAAGTACACCTTGCGGGTTCATCAAAAGATGATGACTATACTTTTATTCCGAAATCTGAAGATATAAATTTCCCGAAAAATACTGCATATTTACACATTACAACAAACAATACTATCAAAGGAACGCAATATCATTTTGTACCGGATACTGGACAAGTACCATTAATCGCTGATATGTCATCCGATATATTATCGCATCAAATTGATTTCTCTAAATTTTCGATGATTTATGCTGGTGCTCAGAAAAACTTAGGTCCCTCGGGCGTTACCATGATTGTAATTAAAGAAAATATGTTAGATAAGATAGAAGACGAAATACCAACGATGATTGATTATCGCACTCATGCGAGTAAGAACTCATTATTCAATACACCCCCAACTTTACCAATTTACATTGTTAAATTGGTACTGGAATGGATTAAGGATCAAGGCGGGTTATCAGTTGTTGAAACAATTAACCGTGCTAAGAAGGATGTAATTTATGGATTGATTGATGATAATCCGGAATATTTCCGTGGACCGGTTAGAAAAGACAGTCGTAGTTGGATGAATGTTGTCTTTAGGTTGCCATCAGAGGAATTGGAGCAAAAGTTGGTATCTGAAGCCAAGAAAGCTGGATTTATCGGACTGAAAGGACATAGAAGCGTCGGTGGTATTAGAGTTTCCCTATATAATGCGATGACTCTCGAAGGTGCTGAAAAAGTTGCTGAATTTATCATGAACTTTAGAAAAAATAACTAGCTATAATATGGGGCAGGAAACTGCCCCATATATTTTAAATAAAT
>JAHJCW010000245.1 GCA_018812885.1 bacterium
ATCATCTTTAGTAAGAATTGGATTCCCTGAATAGCGCTCCACGACTTGAACTGTATTATGCGTCATAATTTTTTACATTATAATTCTTATATAAATCAAATTAAAATATAACATTCCATTACTATATCATAAATATTATCGAAACGTTTTGATAATTTAGCACATTATCAATATATGTCAAATAATTTATTTAAAGATATATTTATCGTATTCAGCCAATTTTTGGAAATATATTATGTCCAGTAATGATATTTAAGGAATATAAATACTTTAATATTTTATCTTAAAACGAAAATATTAGTAGATAGTGTTTGGAAATTATTGAACTAATACTAGATAGATTTCAGACTTGATTCTCTAATAATTAAATCAACCGGGATTATGCGAGTTTGATGTATCTGTTGTGGATTTTCGATCCTACTGATAAGTAAACGTATTGCTTCAACGCCTAATTCAATTTTAGGAACTTGAACTGAAGTTAATGGTGGGTGTGTCATCGAAGCATAATTATTGTTATCAAAACCAACAACAGCAATATCTTTTGGAATGCGCTTTTTCAATTTTCTTAATTGTTGTATACAGCCGGCTGCTGTTGTATCATTTACACAGACTACGGCTTCAATATCCGGTACATTTTTTAATACTTCCGAAATTCCCTCTATTCCAACCTCCATATTAGTTTCAGATTCTATAAAATATCTGTATTTTTCGTCTCTTGAAATATGCCCCAATCCGGCATGTTCCATAGCAATCTGGTAACCTTCAAATCTTTCTTTTATCGACGGATGCCTATTTGATCCTCCTATAAATGCAATTTTTTTTATTTTTTGACTTACTAAATGGTTTATGACAAGGGATAACCCTGACCGGTTATCCATAAAAACTGTATCTATTTTTAAATTTGGAACTCGATAATCAATTAATACAAGCGGAATATTTTCATTCTTTAGATATCTAATAAGTTCATCAGGAACACTACCGGCAACAATTACCCCATCAACATCGCGACCCTTTAGAAATCGCGGAATATTTCCGGGGATTGCCAAATCCATAGCCACCGAAGACAATATTAAACTAGTATCATAATTTCTAGCTTCAAGTTCGGCACCATGTAATACACGTGAATAAAATGCTTCTGAACGAGCTAAATGAACATCTGAAATAATAAAACCCAGATTGCCAGTTCTATTATTTGCTAATTGTCTAGCTGCAAGTAAAGGTCGATAATTATATTCATCAATCACATTTTGTACTTTTTGTCTTGTTTTATTGCTTACATACCCCTTACCCGACATGACAAGAGAAACTGTTGAAGTAGAAACTCCTGCAATTGTTGCTATGTCTTTTATTGTTATTCCCACTATCTATTCCTTATCATAATCATATCGAAATATACGAACTTTATTATGATAATTTTTTATTTCAAAAACATTTTTTTGTTAAGATTTTAAATATAAATAGATTAATTTTAATAAGACAGTTTGTCTACTCTTAAACTTTTTGCTATATTGAACAATAAGAAAATATTACATAAATAATGACTGATTTATATAACAAAATTAGAACCATACTTTTGGCAATTATTATCTGTATTATTGGAACAGTTGGGTGGAGTCAGGAACTTAACCTAAAAGTTGTGGGAAATATTGAACAAGGTTTTAATGTAGATATCTACAGTGGTAGCCAATTATTAGTTCGAAACACTGAAGAATTTTCACTTCAAATTGCTAATTTAGATTTAAGTGAAACTGTTACAATACCTGCTTGGAAAGGCTCAAAATGGACAGGTGATGAAAGCATGGTACATTTAACAAAAGATACCTATGTAGCAGAGTTAGATTTAAATTTATCGATAAGTGTCACCTATCAAGTGATAAATCAAAATGTTATTAAAAAGAGTGTTGATTTATTTCAAGCCTGCATGCCTTCTTTATATTATACTATAGAAGAAACTGCAAAACCAGCAGAAACACCCTTAAAATATGTCACCTTTGAATATGATGATTTCCCTGGTGGTTTTGCACATGAAATTTTCCCGTCTGCCGGTTTTGTGACTCCAAATAACCAATTAGTCGGATTTTTAATGGATGCCGGTTATAAAAACCACTATACGCGTACTACTCGTAGTCGTTTTAACGGACATGGTGGCGGTTTTGTGGGTATGAGAAGACTGCCTGATCCGGCTTTGATCTCCGTTACGACATTAGCAGAAAGAGCAAAAAAACAAAATTATATCAAGCAAACATTTGGTGAAATGTACAATTTGGATGCCG
>JAHJCW010000021.1 GCA_018812885.1 bacterium
CAAGATTCAGAGCGCGCTCGTGATTTACTGCAAAGTACCGCACAATTAGAATTTTATTTAGTTAAAAATGCAGAAATAACCCAAGACATGCTAATTCGCATTGATAATATTCTAAAAGGTAATAAGGACATTGTTGACATTTCTAAAGAATTAGCAGAACCTACTGAACCAAAGAAAGAAATAATTGAGCGAGTTAGTGATGATAAAACTATCACTGTCAGTGAATTATTTGGCGATTCTGAACAAGAAGTTATCGCAAGTGAAGATACAAGTGCTGTTGTAGATCAACGCTTGTTTGAAGACCGCCCCTTCTCCTCTTTATTAAGAGATTTCGAAAGAGATCTCGGTGTACCTGAATCCAATGTATATGCAGTGATTAAAATATTAGCACTACCGGAAGTTGAACAGTTACTTGAATCTACTTCGAGCAAATTTTCTTTAAGTAATAAAACTGAAGAGAGAACTGATGCTAACGGAAATCAAGTAAAATATTATCGTCTATATCATTTGGAGAATGAGCCGGAATTGACTGGCGGAGTAATCTCTGATGCTAAAGAAAATATTTCCGGCACTGGAAGCGATATTGCAGGACAACCAGTTGTTCTGGTAGAAATGAACAGTGACGGTACTAAACAATGGTCGAGAATCACGGGTGCCAATATTAATCGTCGAATCGCGATTGTCCTCGACAATAAAGTACATATGGCACCAAATATTATAGAAAAAATTCCGAGCGGTGGAACTCGTATACAAGGATTCGCTGATTTAAACGAAGCAAAGGATATCGCAATTGTGTTGCGAGCCGGTGCTTTACCCGTGCCAGTGCAAATTATTGAAGAAAGAATAGTAGGCCCATCTTTAGGTGCGGATTCAATCAAGCGAGGAACTCGTTCTGCAATGATCGGTTTGATTATAGTAATGGTTTTTATGTTGATTTATTACAAACTCTCAGGTGCAATTGCCAATTTTGCGCTGATATGGAATATGATAATAGTACTTTCAATATTAGCACTACTGCACGCGACATTAACGCTCCCTGGTATAGCAGCATTAATCTTAACAATGGGTATGTCACTCGATGCGAACGTGATTATCTTTGAAAGAATCAGAGAGGAATTACTTAAAGGTAAAACCCCTCGAGCTGCAATCGATGCCGGCTATGATCGTGCATTAACAGCTGTTATTGACTCAAATGTGACAACGGCTATTGCGGCATTAGTGTTATACCAATTTGGAACAGGTCCGATTCGAGGATTCGCTACAGTCCTCTTTTGGGGAATAGTAATTAGTATGTTCACAGCAGTCTTTGTGACGCGTACGATATTTATGACAATAATAAACCGTAAAAATTTACAGAAACTAAGCATATGAGACTTTTAAAAGACACAAACATAGATTTTTTAAAACAAATGCGGATAGGATTTATCCTTTCCGGAGCAATTATTTTAATAGGGTTAACATCTCTAATATGGCATGGCGGACCAAAACTTAGCATTGATTTTGAAGGCGGGACGATGGTAGCCGTCAAATTCACAAAAGAAATGGATGTGAATGACATCCGTAATTCCTTAAGTAGTGTGAGCGTTGATGGTGTCATTTATAATTACAGTAAACAGGAAATTAAATATTTTGGTGGTCCTGCAAATATTTCTGTGAGACTTGCTAGTCAAGAAGAAGAACATGGTAATTTAGCACAAGCTATTATTGATCATTTATATAAGACATTCCCCGAAAGCGTGCCGGAAGATACTCAAGATTTTATTCTGAATATTGAAAAGGTTGGTCCTAAAGTTGGTGCAGAACTCAGCGGTAAGGTGGTCATGGCAATTATTTCAGCGCTTGCATTAATATTAATCTATATCTCTATTAGATTTGAATTTAAATTTGCTTTAGGTGCTATTATCGCTCTTGCACACGATGTTATCATAACTCTCGGTATTTTTTCTATTCTTGATTTGGAAATATCCTTATCGATTATAGCTGCATTCTTGACAATTGTAGGATATTCTCTGAATGATACTATTGTCATTTTTGATAGAATTCGCGAGAATATAAAAACTCGTCGACGTGATGAATATTTCACTGTTATCAATGCGAGTTTAAACGAAACCTTAAGTCGGACGATTATTACAGGATTAACAACCTTCTTCGTGGTATTAACATTATGGTTGTACGGAGGTGAAGTTATCCATAATTTTGCTTTCGCGATGATAGTTGGTATAATAGTTGGGACATATTCCAGTCTTTATATTGCCACTCCTATTGTAGCCTTACTCCACACAAGACAGAAATAACACTTTCTGAAATAGCCTATGGTAATCTTTTACATCGCCCTGTATATTGCAGGGCGATTATATTTCCACCTCATTTTACAATGAAAACCAAGATATATATTGCCTATGCCCTGCTCTCAATAATTTGGGGAACAACTTGGTATGCATTAAAGGTGAGTCTTAATGAAGGCATGGTGCCATCCTATGCCGTTGGAATACGTTTTCTATGTAGTGGATTAATCTTTTGGGGAATCATGCTTTTCCGACGGGAAAAATTACCATTGAATAAAAAAGCAATATCTATTTATCTGCAATTTGGATTCCTGAATTTTGGCATTAGCTATGCCTTGACATATTGGGGAACGCAATATATCTATTCAAATCTCGCATCAATATTATGGGCAAGTTTTCCGATTATTACATCAATTATAGCTCATTTTTATTTATCAGATGAAAAACTAAATTCGAGGAAAATAGCAAGTTTAACGCTAGGCATAATTGGTACAGTTTTAATTATCTCTCAGAGTGAAAACTTAGGAGGTAAAAACGTTGGTATTGGTGTTATAGTAATTTTACTCGCGGTGTTGGTTGCCTCATGGCCAAATGTTTATCTTAAAAAATATAAGTCAGTTGTAAATACATTTCAATTAAATGCAATGGCTCAAAGTATTGGTGGAATATTTTTATTGAGTATAGCAATTTTCACAGAACCGGGACAAGCAATGATCTGGACTAAAATCAATCTATTAGCTACCGTATACTTAATAATATTTGGTTCAGTAATAACTTTTTCACTCTATTATTGGCTGTTCTCGTATCTATCTTTATCACAAATTACCTATGTTACTTTTTTCCCTCCTATTATTGCTATTTTTATAGGATGGATATTTTTAAATGAACGTTTATCATTCTTAATATTATTTGGTGCAATTTTAATTATTATTGGCGCCTTATTAGTAAATTACAAAAGGAAATAATATGATTTATTATACAAATATCAATACCCCAGTTGGCAATATTGGTTTAGTACGTGACGATGACTTTTTATTGAGAATATATTTGCCAAATGAAAATATCTCTGAACAAATATTACATAAACAATATCCAAATGAAGAATTTGTTGAAAATAAATCCGGTTTTGAAGACACAGTTACTCAACTCACGGAGTATTTTGATGGCAAAAGAATGCAGTTTAAAATCAAAACTAAAATGAAAATATCTCCCTTCTATAATAAAGCGTTAGCGGAAGTCTCAAAAGTTCCATACGGCGGGACTACTTCATATAGCGAAATCGC
>JAHJCW010000246.1 GCA_018812885.1 bacterium
AATATACATCGGTGCTAAAATATACTTTGGAATTAATCCTGCTGTACGTAAAAAGATACCCAAAGTCATCATAATAGCAATTAATATATATGATTTCCATTCTTGAAAAGCAAAAACACAAGCATGTTTTGGGTAAGCTAATATCCTGTTAACATTTTTATTCGCAATATTTCCAAATCCAAAGCGAGCGATAGACCATCCTGCCAACAATCCAATTATTCCTGATATAAATATTTGCATGTTATTAAACGACTTAAACCAATCAATAGCTAAAATATTTAAGAATATTCCCACACCGCTCCATATTAATCCGGATATGATAATTAGCCATTTTCGATTTACTGCCGGTTTTAATTTTGAGTAATTCATAATAGTTTATGAATCCGCTAATATTTGTGTGAAAACAAGTAAATTATAGAAACTGTGTGAATAGGCTGCAATTCCGAATCCTCGTAAAATGTAAATATATCCAAGAATAACGCCGGCCACAAACCTTAATGTAAATAAATTTGTTTTAGGCGTGTCTGCATATTCTCCAATAAAATGAAATGCCGAAAATATTATTGCTGCAATAATGATAGAAATTGACATTTTATAAAAGTATTGTTTTTTAAAGAATAAACCTACAATTAACGCAAAACCGCTAACTAAAATAACTCTAAAAACAAATTCCTCAAATATTCCTGAACCAATTGATAGTACTATCTGTTGCATTAATATTTTAGCTGTACCCTTGCTTAATACTAATTGACTTTGAGACAATATTACAAATAACAAAATTGACCAAAGAATACTCTCGAAGATCATTATTAAAAAATAATTGCTCTTGATTTTTAACTCTTTAAATCTGCCTTTATTAATAAAAAAAGCAATTACAATGCCAAACAACAGCATTAATGCCATTCCATAAATACCACTTATTCCGATAGTTGCTAGTATTTTACGCAGTAATACATCGGCTCCATTTCTAATTATGGGTAAGTCCTCTGATGAAATCGCAGAAATCCCTAATTCATAAATGATGAATAGCGGTAAAATGAAAATAAAACTGTAAAAAGGAGACTTTGATTGTTTTAGATAACTACTAAATATCATTCCGTTTTAATCCGAATCGATCTGTAAAACAGCTAATAAGGCTTCCTGCGGGATTTCTACTTTACCAATCATTTTCATACGTTTTTTACCTTTCTTTTGCTTCTCCCACAATTTTCTCTTACGTGAAATATCTCCACCATAACATTTTGCTGTAACATTCTTTTTTATAGCTTTGACCGTGGTTCGCGCAATGATTTTAGAACCCAAAGAAGCTTGAATTGCAACCTCAAACATTTGGCGTGGAATTAATTCTTTAAGTTTTCTGCATAACGCATTACCGCGATGGTAGGCATCATCTGCATGGCAAATAATTGAAAGCGCATCAACCGGTTCGGAGTGAATCAAAATATCTAATTTTCTTAGATTTCCCGAGCGGAACTCCGATATTTCATAGTCTAACGATGCATAACCGCGTGATAATGATTTTAACTTATCGTAGAAATCGAAGATTATTTCACCAAGCGGCAGTTCATAATGTATTTGCGCCTTTTCACTTGATAAATAATTAGTGGTTTTATAGACACCGCGCTTATTTTGGCATAAAGTCATTATTCCGCCAATATACTCCTTAGGAGTTATTATTTCGGCATTTACAAATGGTTCCAAAACTTCTACAATATCATTACTTTGTGGCAGTTTAGCCGGAGTATCTACTTCAATTATTTCATCTGATTTGAGTTTAACCTTATAGCGGACATTCGGAGCTGTTGTTACTAAATCCAAATCAAATTCACGTTCGAGACGCTCTTGAACGATCTCCATATGCAGTAATCCTAGGAATCCGGCGCGGAATCCAAATCCCAACGCTGAACTTGTTTCAGGTTCATAGACTAGAGAAGCGTCATTTAATTTTAATTTATCGAGAGCTTGCCTAAGTTGTTCAAAATCATCGGCATCAGCCGGATATAATCCCGAGAATACCATTGGTTTGATTTTTTTGTAACCGGATAATCTTTTTACTGCCGGATTTTGCTTGGTAGTCATTGTATCGCCCGGTTCAATGTGCTCTACATCACGGATATTGGCGACAACATAACCAACGTCCCCGGCTCGCAATTCCTTGGTTGGAATATGTTTCATCACAAAATGTCCAACTTCAGTAATTTCATATTTTTCAGAATGGGCAAAGAATTGAGCAGTCATACCCGCTTTTAAAACTCCATCATATACACGAACATAGGGAATTGCGCCACGATAATTATCATACATAGAATCGAAAATCAAGGCGCGGGTTGGCTGTGCAGAATTATCAGCTGGTGGTGGAATCAGATTGATTACTGCATCCAAAATTTTCTGTAAACCTCTGCCATCCTTTGCGCTAACTTGAAGAATTTCATCGGCAGAACAACCAACTAATTCTATTATTTGTTGTTTTACATCATCAATTCGGGCACTTATTAAATCAACTTTATTTATAACAGGAATCAATGTTAGGTCATTATCAATTGCTAAATAGGCGTTACTAACAGTTTGCGCTTCAACTCCCTGGGCCGCATCAACTAACAATAATGCACCTTCACAAGCTGCGAGAGAGCGCGAAACCTCATAAGAAAAATCCACATGACCGGGTGTATCTATTAAATTTAGTATATAATCCTGCTTATCAGAATGTTTATACTTCATTTGAATTGGATGACTTTTAATTGTAATTCCACGTTCGCGTTCCAGATCCATATCATCCAAGACTTGCGCTTTCATATCTTTTTTGTTAAGCGTATGCGTATGTTCAAGCAATCTGTCAGCAAGTGTGGACTTACCATGGTCAATGTGCGCAATAATACAAAAATTTCGAATTCTATCGGTTGACATAGACGGAAAATACGGTATTTGTTATTGATATAGAATTTAAAATTATAATGTCGTTCCCTTGAAAGCGGGAATATATTTAATATTTAATTTTGAATTGGTATTGATGGAAATTCAGCTTGCCAATACTCCTTCAAATCATCCATTCTACTAAAATCTATTGCAGGAAATACAATACCTTCGTGTGTTCGAATTGTAGCGAATGTTGGTGTAAGAATAATTGTATTACCATTTGCTACTATAGCACCTCTTATTTGAATATTGTATTTTCTATTTGAAGATAATTTTATCATTCCTGATTGAGTATTACCAATTGTTGCTTTTTTTCGGGAGAACATAAACTGCTTTGTGCGTAAAGAGAACAATGTCAAATTTTCATCGGAGTCATAAACGATACTTTCAGTATTATGCCATGTGCCCCTTATACTTAATTGGATAAATCTAAAAGGACTATCTTTTTCAAAAATATCTACTTGCGAAAAAATTGTACCGTTTGAAATATTTTGCTTGGATGTTTTTAGAATTTTTAAATCTTGTTCAGATATTTGAAATATTATGTCAAAAGTGCAATCAGCAATAGTATAAAATGACGGTGGTTTAATAGTTTTTTCAGATTCGATTTTTTGGTGATTTTGTATAATAAACCACGAAGATATACTAAGGCAAATAAATAAGAGAAAACAAAAAATGATTTTGTGACTGCAAAGGAAGATGCTGGAACTGTCGCTGAGAAACAGGAGAGAGCGACGGAGAGACAAGAGGAAGCGAGAGAGAAAAGAGAGAAAGCAAAGAAAAAAACGAAAAAAGCCCCTGCTAAGAAA
>JAHJCW010000247.1 GCA_018812885.1 bacterium
ACAACTTTGCAATACAAAGTACTTTTTAATAAGGAGATTATGAAATGAATAGTACGCAAAATGAAATTAATAATAACCTAAACGTTATTAAATCAATGATTGAAAAGACCAAAACCAATACCGCAGAATCCGGTTCGATATTTATTTTGTGGGGATGGTTAGTAATTACAGCTTCCGTATTGACTTACTTTTTTGTTTGCAAGGAATGGTTTGATCGAATTGGCTATATATGGTTCTTATTAATGGGATTTGGAGTTGTGGCCACAATATTACTTGTCAATAGACATGTAAACAGAAAGAGAGTAAAAACATATTCCCAATTAGCGTTATCAAATCTATGGTTTGCCTGTGGAATATCATTCTTCATCATAGCGTGGATAGGTCTTCCGTTAAAAGTTATACCTTTTGAATCGCTCTATATCATAATGGCGGTCATTGCTGGAGTTGGGTTGTTTGCAACTAGTGGAATCTTGGATTGGAATATGCTGAGAGTTAGCGGCACTTTGTGGTGGGTTGCAGCAATTGTAATGATGTTTATCCATTGGCATTTTCACACATTGATCTTTGCTTTAGCGACTATTCCGGGTTACCTGATCCCTGGTTACGCTTTGAATAAAAAATACAAAAAAAATCAAAATGCGTAAGTTTGGAATGCTAGATCCAATTATTCACGCGCCAATTAGATTGGCAATACTTACCGTGTTAATTTCGGTCAAATCTGCCGATTTCACATTTTTAAAGGAAGCTACGGAAACAACCGATGGTAATTTGAGCACGCACATCCAAAAATTAGAAAATGCCAAGTATGTAAAAGTGTCAAAATCATTTGTTGGTAAAAAACCCAAGACAACTTTAAGTATTACTAAATTAGGGCGAAAAGCATATGAAAATTATGTGGAGGAATTTTCAGCGTATTTAAAACACACGAGTGGTTAGAAGAGGTTGGGATTTTACAATCATTTGTATTTATGGATTAAAAAGCAAAATTTGTATAACTAAAAGTAAGAATTGAAAAATTAATAGCAAAGATGGGTAAGCGTAACAGTTATAAACATAGTAAATTTATTTGTAAAATTACAAATAAAGGAACTGATAAATGGAAAAAATTATTAATCACTTCCTCATCAAAGTGATTCTCTGTATTAGTTTATTTGGTATAGTTACCGGATTTGCTCAACAAGTTAGCAGGATAAACGGCGTTGTTATAGATAACAAGAAGCAGCCATTACTATATGTAAATGTATTTTTTATAGATAATCTTGAAGGTACAATGAGTGATAAAGATGGTCGTTTTACTATTAACACAAATATTTATGGGGATAGGAATTTACACTTCTCACATATTGGGTATGAGCAGCAGGAAATTACGGTACACATTGCACCAGGTGAATTAATCAATGTTAAAATCCAGCTTAAAAAAGCATTAATTGAAATGGATATGGTTACTGTTAGCGCCGAATCATTCACGATGGCTGATGAAGAGGGACAAACGCTAACGAGTATGGATATAGTGACAACCGCTGGTGCAGCAGCCGATATTTTTCGAGCGATTCAAACTTTTCCGGGTGTAACTCAAATAGATGAAGGTGCGGGTATGTATGTTCGCGGTGGCGATGTGTCGGAAACCGTAGTACTATTAGACCAAGCTACATTAATTCATCCTTATCGGTATGAATCGGATACCGGTGGATATTTCGGGATGATCAACCCGTTTTTACTATCGGGTACTTTTTTCTCCTCCGGTGGGTTCCCAGCAAAATATGGTAACGCACTTTCAGGTATCTTAGCAATGGAATCTTTAGGGTTTCCCGATAATTCCTCAGTTGATTTTGGTCTTGGATTAGCAGCTGTCTCATTAGGAGGGTCGTATATTTTGATTCCTGAAAAATTAGGCATTCGATTCTCCGGAAATTACTCATATACAAAGTATCTTTTTAGGGTTAACGGCGGTGAGGAAAAATTTAAAAAAGTACCAATAAGTTGGGATGGAAACCTAAGTTTGATTTATAAATATTCAGAGCGAGGGCAATTAAAATTGTTTAATTATATTAATCAGGACGACATTGGAATATTATACAAAAGTCCAGTTTATGCAGGAACTTTCATTAGCGGTAATGAAAGTCTGCTGAATAATCTACAATGGCAACATCTGTTCCCCAGTAAATTATTATTGAAATCAAGTTTTTCAAAAAATGAATTTATACAGAATATTGAGCTTGGCAATATGGATTTATCAACAACGGATGGGATGATAAAATGGAGAACGGATGCTTCTTTTCCTATTAGGAAAAAGGTAAAGTTGGGCACTGGATTTGAATTGGACAAATTAAAGACTACCATCGCTGGTTCTGTACCTGATGATCCAAACGATTTTCGCCCTGGCGCAGCAATAAATACATTTTCTACAGATTATCTAACAAAGCACATTGGTGCTTACATTGATGGCGAAATTAGTATCTCACCGCGTCTATTTACTATTTGCGGTATTCGATTAGATTATTTAACAAATGGTGATGAAATAACAATTGATCCACGCTTTTCAATCGGGTATCGATTAACAGAAAACCAAATAGCAAAATTTGCAACAGGGCTATATCACCAGTACCCGTTAGCGCGATACAGTGATGAAACCATAGGCAACCCTAATTTAAACTCTCAAGAGGCAATACACTATATTGTTGGATATGAATATAAATCCGATATAACCAATGTCAAAATTGAAACATATCGTAAAAATTATAATGATCTCCTACTAAGTGATTCTACACAAAATTATATAAATGACGGTTATGGAAATGCTATCGGGTTTGATTTTTTTGCCAAAGGAAATTTACCAATAATTTCTGGGTGGATTTCCTATAGTTACCTCATCGCTAAGCGCAAGTAATTAGAATATTTGAAGTTGGTTCCCACTGACTATGATATACGGCATAATCTTACAACAGCTCTGAAAGCTTCAATTAGAAATAGTATTGGTATCGGGGTGACATACCGTTATTTTTCCGGCAAACCCTATACAGCAGCATTTAATGAATGGAACGCAGAACGATTACCAGCTATACAGCGTTTTGATATGTCTTTAAGTTATTTCTTTCCATTTGGTAACCAAAATTTCTTTGTTATGTATGGTGCTGTTTCCAATCTCTTAGATAGACAGAATGTATATGGTTATATCTATTCACCGGATTATTCTGAAAGAACAAAATTGACAAGTACCTATGGCAGGAGTTATTATTTTGGATTTATCACTTCAATAAATCTTTAGTTAGAGAGGATATTATCAAATGGAAAAGACATTTAAATATCACTATCAAGATTTTATTGCATATTTTTTAATGTTAGTATGTTTTCCCTTAAATCCACTTGTGTTATTGGAAATTATTCAGCCTCAAGAAAATAGATTGTTATTTTATTTAGGAGCTGTTTCTTGGTTTGTAGGTATGATTTTCGTGATATATCCTATTATATATTTTAAACTGAAAGGTAATGTTAGTAAGGGGAAATCTTTTGTTAATACAAATACATTAGTAACGAGCGGGCTTTACTCGATTATCAGACATGTTCAATATACAGGAGGGATTTTTTCAATATTTATCGCTACTCCCTTATTGTATCCGCATTGGATTTTTGTTTTTTTAGGTATACCTGGAATATTACTTATTTACCTTGGCGTTAAAAGAGAAGATAAATTATTGATTGAAAAATTTGGTAATGAATATAAAATGTATATAGATAAAGTTCCGACAATAAATATCTTTGCCGGAATTTTACGCAAATTAAAAGGTGCTTCTAAACGATAAAAAATTATAACAATCGCCACTATTGAAAATAGCCGTTCTAACATTGTGAAGTATAAACATAATAAGGAGTTAAAAATGAAGCGAATCATATTGTTCATAATAGTCATCTTAGTAGCCGGAGCGTTTAGTCAGTCTTACAGTGAATATATTATACAAGGGAAAGAAAAAATCCAATCAGCTGTTAATGATTGGGATTTTAAAAAGATTCTGGATGCAAGAGCTTATTTCGAACGCGCGCTTGCACAGGGGGAAATGGATTGGCTTATTCATTATTATGTTGCGTATTGTGATTACCGGTTAACTAGTTATATGTTCAGTAAAAATGATATGAAAGGCGCTAAAGATTATGTCAATGATGGCATTAAACACCTCAAAACTTGTATAGATACAAATCAAAAGTTTGCTGAAGCGTATGCTATGCTATCATCATTTTATGGGAACAAGATAGCTATGTTGCCTTGGGCAGGATTTTATTATGGACCTAAATCCGGTAAATTGATGCAGCAAGCGACTATAATGGGAGAAGATAATCCTCGTGTTCAATTACAACGTGGGCTTTCATATTATTTTACGCCCGAGAGATGGGGTGGGTCCAAGCAATTAGCTAAGGAAAACTTTCAAAAAGCCACTGAATTATTTCAGATTAAATCAGATAATTTGGTTTTGCCAGATTGGGGACATAGTGAAACCTATGGTTGGTTAGGTTCAGTCGAAATAGATTTGGGTGATATGGATGCTGCCAAGGTTTATTTTGAAAAAGCACTGAAAATTGATCCTAATAATAATTGGGTGAAGTATCAATTAATGCCTAAGCTGAAAAAATAGTTGTACCTGATAAATAAGGAGTTGGAAAACATCTAGAAAGATTAAAATGTTTAAAGTCGTAGTAATAATTGGTAGAGAGTCAATGAGATGTTAGAAGAAATTCACGCCACTTTTTTTGTAGAAATAATGGTGATTTTTTAATGAAAAGGTAATAATTATGAAAACAATGTTTTTTGTCTTTTTGGGGATATGTTTTGTATGTTATTTGATTCGTACAGTATTTAACGTATTAAGCTATAAGAATAGCCCGTTAGCAGAAAATAAAATAATTGTGAACTCGATATTTATTGTAATGGGTATTTTATGGTTTTCATGGTTTCAAATGTGTTTTTTAGATCCGATTAAAATGAATATTCCTGGTTGGATTAGATATATTGGTTTATTGTTATTTTTAATAGGTGTTTTTATTTTCATTATTTCACATATAAAACTGAAAGGATTTGAAGAAAAGGGAGAGCTAATTAAGGGTGGTATCTACTCAAAAATAAGGAATCCAATGTATTTAGGTTTCATAATTTGGATTATTGGGTTTCCGATATTTATGCAAAGCCTTATAACACTTGCATCCTCTTCTATATGGATTTTACATATTATATTTTGGAAAATATTAGAAGAAAAAGAGTTAGAGAAGAAATATAGTGAATATCGGGAATATAAAAAGAGGACGTGGTTTTAATATCTAAAGATAAAACTAGTATCAAATAGCATTTACTAAAATGGTATAGTACAATGGTAGATAAATGCTGAATTCTTATTTTCATCACTAATTATTCTATCACTGATCAATTCACCAATAACTATTCTGCCAATTACCAAATTTATGGTTACATTTCGCACAATGAATAAGGAACTAAAATCAGCGATTGAAGCGGCTAAAGAAGCCGGATCAATCATAATGAAATATTATAAATCGAAATATGAGATTCGTGATAAGAGTTATCATAATCCGGTAACGACTGCAGATCACGCTGCGGATACTTTTCTAAAAAATAAATTAAAAGAACTTTATCCAAATTATGGATGGCTTTCAGAAGAAACTGTGGATTCCAAAGTACGATTAAGTAAAAAACGTGCATGGGTGGTGGACCCGTTAGATGGAACAAAAGAATTTATTGAGGGCGTTCCACATTTTGTTGTTAGTGTTGCATTAGTTGAGAATGGAGAGCCGATTATTGGAGTTTTATATAACCCGGCGAGTAAAGAATTATTTACTGCTGTTAAAGGTCAAGGAGCGTTTCTGAATGGTGAAAGATTGAGTTGCTCAACCGAAAAAGATTTTAAGAATATGGTTATCTTGAATAGTCGTTCGGAAACAAGAAATGGTTTATGGAAACCATACTCAACAGATTTTAAAGAACAACGTGCTATTGGTAGTGTTGCATATAAATTAGGTTTAACATCAGCCGCAAAAGCTGATATTTTTGCATCACTACGACCCAAAAATGAATGGGATATTTGCGCCGGACATTGCATTCTTCGCGAAGCAGGTGGAGAAATGGTAAATTTGGAGGGAAAGCCAATCACATACAATAATGAAAAGACATTGATTACACCGGGGTTGATTGCTTCGAATGCGGAAATCCTCGATGATTCAATAAATTTATTTATGCAGAAAAAAAATAATTATGAATGATGTGCAATATCCTGAA
>JAHJCW010000248.1 GCA_018812885.1 bacterium
ATGCTCTAACAGCTGATCAGGTTAATAATGTAATTAAGAAATATATAGATAAAGACAAATTGATTTTTGTTGCAGCGGGGTCACTTGATAAAGATGGAAAACCACTTTTGGACTAGAAATGTTGAATGTTGAATGTTAAATTTTGAGTTATAAATTGAAAACCTTAAAAACAATTTGGTAAATGAAGAAAAATGTAATTCAAGATAAAAGTTTTGAGTTTTCTTTAGAAATAATTGAGTTATATAAACTTCTAATTAGAGGTAAGGAGTATATAATATCAAAACAATTATTGAGGAGCGGAACAAGTATTGGCGCAAATATTGAAGAAGCATCGGCAGGACAATCTAAAAGAGATTTTACGGCTAAAATGTCTATTGCTTCAAAAGAAGCACGGGAAACACGTTATTGGTTAAAACTATTACAAAGAAGTCAATTAGTAAAAATTGATTGCACTAAATATCTTAATTTTATTGAAGAAATCATAAATGTTTTAACAGCAATTGTAAAGACATCGCAGAACAGTTTGAACAAAAGCAACAAATAAATTTAAAATTCAACTTTAAAAATTTAACATTTATATTTATGTACGAATATCAACAATCCGGGCGTTATTTTGCACAAGTTGCCGATGATATTAAAGATATTGCTGAAACTGAATTGCTCGAACTCGGTGCTGTAGAAACCAGCCCTTCCTACCGCGGTATTTATTTTAACGCCAATCCAGAATCGCTGTATCGAATTAATTTACATTCCAGGTTGATCAACCGAGTACTGGCGCCTCTAAAAACCTTTGATTGTCATTCAGATAATTACCTTTATAAAGTTGGACAACAAATTCACTGGGAAGACTTTCTGAATCCGGAACAGACTCTGGCCGTATTTGCCAGTGTTACTCAAAGCAATATCAATCATTCCAAATTTGCGGCGCTGCGCTTGAAAGATGCAATCGTCGATTATTTTCGAGAACACGCCGGTAAACGTCCCAACATTGATACGCGTAATCCTGATTTATGGCTGAATGTATACATTGAAAAAAATGTGGCTGTTATTAGCGTGGATACTTCGGGCGGTTCCCTGCACCGCCGCGGATACCGCATGGAATCAACACAAGCGCCGATGAGCGAAACTTTGGCTGCGTCGATTATACGGTATGCCGCATGGAATGGACAAACGCCGCTTTACGATCCGCTTTGTGGTTCAGGCACTCTTTTATGCGAAGCCTACTTGGCAGCCACTAAAACACCGTCTGCATACATGCGTAAGAAATTCGGGTTTGAACGCCTGCCAGACTATGATGCTGTATTGTGGGCAAAAGTAAAAAGAGAGGCTGATAATAAAGTACAGCCTATTAGCAATAACCTGATTCAGGGTAGTGATATTGATTTAAAAGCGGTGACGACCGCACAAAAAAATAGTGCCATTATTGATCCTGCCACCCAAATTAAAATCATTCAAAAAGACATATTTGAAATCGAAGAACTGGAAGACACCACCATCATTTGCAATCCACCCTACGGCATCCGTATGCAACAGGAAAAGGATTTAAGTGCTTTCTATAAAAATCTGGGTGATTTTTTGAAGCAACGTTGTACCAATTCGACTGCGTACATCTATTTTGGTGATCGTGATTATATTAAGCATATCGGGTTAAGATCCGCACAAAAGTGGATTTTAAGTAATGGCGGGCTGGACGGAAGACTTGTTAAATATGAGATGTACTAACGAGATAGATCTGCGGCGTGATTATTTTTTAATATCATTTAACACCTCTTCAGCTTCTACCATTGGGATTAATTTATTATAGATCCCTCCAAATGTACTCTCTGAGTAGATTGAAAACTCTTCAGCAAATTTTCCTAGAATTGTAGGCACATAAATTGACTCACAACTACGTCGTGGAAATTTTGGTATCATTGATTTTTGAAAATCTGAACAATAGTGATAATGGTGACTATGAATGAATTTCTTCCAATGATTTATTACAACATCTTCATCCTTTATATCAATAATCTCAACCACTTCCAGTTCTCTATTACTTTTTGCTTGCCAATTTTTTTGTAACAAATCAAATGCTTTTTTATCAGTCTCCGGTGAACTGTAGCCGAAGATTGTAAGTGTAAAAGCATTTTGGAGGTGTGATTCAAGTACCCTCCATTCACCTTCTATGAACTCATTGGAATAATTTTTCTCACTAACAGGATATAATAAATCTGCTTGTGAGTATGGAGTAAAACACTCGGAACAAAACTCTCCATATTTCCCGAAAAAGTTGTGATTTTTACAATAACCTACTCTTACATTTCCATGAAGATGGAGAATTTTTGGTAGTGAGATTTTTTGCAGATTTCTATTATAGGCATCGAAAAGAAAAGGATCCCAATTGAAGGTAGCTATTATATCTTTTGGCCTAAGTGAAACTAAAAGGTAATCATATAATGTAGGTACTTTTGGTAATTCCAAAGATTCAAAGTATTTAAATACCTTTCTCTCAATAATATTTAACAGTTCGGATTCGGGATTCTCTTTTTGTATTCTACTGTACAGTAATTCAAAATTTGGTTCGTCAATTTCATATTTATATTTTACAAAATCTTCTTCAAGACCGATAACATTTACTAAATCATCCATTAAAGGAATAATGTTTCCGTTCGCATCTCCAGTTGGAAAAGCTTGTCTACTTGCGCCTGCACCAAGAATTACAACATGTGGTTTAAATCTTTGGGGATCATTAATTAATCGATCTTTATTGACCATTCCTGATTCTATATCAGAGTATGGGTAATTAGGCATAACTAATATTTATAACGAATTAACATATTTGATATTAGATAAATATTCAGGAGTATTCAAATAACTGTATATAGTAATTTGTTGTTCCCATTCTTTTCATTAAATGATATATTTTGAAAACAATTTATAATTAATAATTCTAAACTAGGACTAAATATTATAATGGATATCATATTAATAGTAGCAATAACAATAGATGGATATATTGCCCGTCGAAGCGACGAGGTAATATCCTGGTCTAAAGATTTAAAGCTATTTAAGAAGCAGACAATGGGATATCCGGTGATAATGGGCTCCAATACAGAAAAGACGCTCGCAGTTGAGCTTAAAGGACGCGAAAAAATCGTTGTGCACCGAAATGATGATCCTAAAAAAATATTGGAAAATTTAGATGCTAAAAAATGTTTTGTGATCGGTGGTGGAAAAACCTACACAAAATTTGCACCATTTTTAACACACATGTATATTACCCTCCACCCGATTGTTTTTGGAAAGGGAATACAACTATTTTCAAATTTAAAAGAAGAATTGTCTTTAAAATTTATACGAAAGATTACCGTTGATAAAACTGAAGGGATATTTCAATTTCAGTATAAAGTAATCAAATAATTAGATGTGTTGACAGCGCGGACAAATATGCGTGCCACGCTGGGCAACACGGATTTTTTCAATTAACGAATCACATCTTGGGCAGTTTTTATCATGCCTACCAAAAACCTGTAGCTGTTCTCTAAAATTACCTGATTTGCCTTCCCCGAAGTAAAAATTGATAATTGTAGTTCCTTGATTATCAATGGCAGTTTGCAATAACCTTTGAACTGCACCATGCAAAGCATTGGATTTTTTTCTGCTAACCGATGAACCAATCTGTTGCGGATGTAGTTTTGCAAACCAAAGGGCTTCATCAACATAAATATTCCCAAGCCCGGCAATGAAACCCTGGTCTAATAATAGCAGTTTCAATTGTCGTTTGCTATTTTGCAAATTCTTAAATAACCAGTCTTTGGTAAAGTTTTTAGATAGAGGCTCAACACCTAATTTCTTGTTTATATAATTCAATGATTCATAATAATAGAGTCTACCAAATTTTCTGTAATCCTTGAAATATAAAGATGATTTATCAGAAAAATGAATAATAGCCGTAAGGTGTTTAGGCTTATCATCCTCAGTTAGATTTAATAATAGTCGCCCGGTCATTCGTAAATGAATTAATAGAAATCCATTGTTGAGATTGATTACAATATATTTTCCTCTACGCCCAACGTCGATTATAGATTTACCTGCAACCAATTCGTTGAATTGTTGGGAGGTGTGGGTTGCTAAAACCTTATCATAATTATTTTGTGGAATAATATTTTGTATTGTTTTTCCAACAATTTTTGGACGAATAAACCGTACAACAGTTTCTACTTCAGGAAGTTCAGGCATCTATTTATATAATAATTGATTAGTATAATGTTATTAAAAAGTATAATTAATTGAAACTGTTTATATTGTTCAGAAAAGTGAGTGAAATCTTCTAAGAATAAAAAAGTTTTTAAAAAATGCGAAATTAATTAGATCAAAATATGATTGATCGTATTTGTTTGCGTCAACTTGAGGCAAGCGACTTTGGGGCTATGCATAAAATTGTACCCCGACAGTTAAAAACGACTCAACAAAAATAAACAATACACACTATCTGTAACAAATTGAGGCATGGCGTGTTTCATAACGAAACACCGTACATGAACTAATGAGCACATATCTTATTGTTTATAATATAATTATGGTCTTGGCACGATAATTGATTAAAAATATGTTAAGAGAAAAAAGGAAAAATGGAAATCATGAATAAAACAATAAAAAAGGAAATGACAATCATGGCTCCGCTTTTGTTGTCTTTTTGTTTTGTTCATCCGGGGACCCTTATTTATGAAGATAGCATAAGCTATAATATTGAAAAAAAATATGAAACATGTCAATGCCGGTGGTTTTGATGTAATGGATGTGCAGGGCACATCTTACTATTTAAGATTTACGGATGGTATAACCCTTTTGGGAGGGGGGAAATAGCCCAAAACTTGGTGAGGCGCGCTATGGCGACATCAGCCCCGGCATTGACGATTTTATTGAAAACAATATTGATTAAAGGAATTATAGTAAAGGCATTTGATAAGTATTGATTAACGAAACAGTTTATGATGTATTATGCAAAAAATAATAGGAATTGGCTATAGCGAGCGGGGGGAAGTTAATTCCTGTTATTTTTTAGCAGAACGTTTCTAATATAAAATTAGGGTCAAGACTAGTTGAGCGGTTTATTTATAAAGATTTTGAGCATAGTTTGATAGATATTTTCATGCCTATAATTAAATCTAAATTCACTTTCTTTCAAATGCAGATAGAACAAACTTTTATGTATACCCCGGAATTTA
>JAHJCW010000022.1 GCA_018812885.1 bacterium
CCCATAAATGCGCTGAGGTCTCTAAAACCCATGCCTCAGATGAATCTGCAATGATAAAACTATTATGATATGTGAGTTTCTTATCTTCAAAACCACAAGGTCCACCCTGCCCGAAATCAGCAAGTAATTCGATAATAAACTCTAATGCTATTTGTGAAGTATCAGCTCGTTCCAATGCTAACCTAAGCAAGTCCATTCCCGTAAGATGACCTTCTTTTTCAGTGGGCATTTTTGTAAATACCGCCTCATTACCAATAACTACACCTTTATCATTTGCGCCAATTTCAGCACCCCACATCCAAAATGGTTTGCTAATCAAAACTGCATTTGTTTTTGCAACCTGTGGGATATTTAAATACGTGCATTTTAAAGATTGACCTTTGGTGAATTCAACCGCCGGATGATATTCCAACACTTGAGCTTCGTTCGGTTCCCGATCGCTATTCTTGCCAAATATTACTGACCCATTGCGAGTTATATTTGGCATTGCTACAAAGGTATCACACATATTTTATCTCTTAATTTTACCCGGTAAAATAAATTCATATCTACGACGTAAAATCTTTGTCGTAAGCCACTTATCGAATCTTCGGAAAGCGAGAAACAAAGTCCAAATTAGCTTATCCTCTTTATAATACTTTTCAATTTCTTCAATATTAAATGGCTTTTCATCTGCATTTAAATAATAATTAATTATTTGAATAGCAATAGGGATTAAGTCCGGACGTTGTTCTTTATACAGATTAGCAATTAGATCCAAGTAAACCAATCTACGATCATAATAACGACCCATCACATCCTTTAAAAAGAATAATCGGAGTATCCACCTTAAAAAAGATGGAGCGGTTTTTAAAATCAATTCAGGATTTAATTGCTCAATATTATTTATTTTGAATAATGGTGTACTAGTATCGATATAAAGTACTTCATTATTTTCTGTTAATATCCAATTTGAAAGTTGGCCATCTAAAGCTACTTCTATTTTTGGAATATTTTTTGAGTTAAAATTCCAGATTTTCTCAATTTCTATACAAATTCGTTTTAATAATTCTGCAAATTGTTGCTCATCATAAGTTTTGATCAGTTTATGGGCAAATCTTTTTGGTGTATGTTTTCTCTGAACTATGTATAAAACTACCGGTCTTTGATCATGTGTAATTATTACTGTTTTGTCCTCCGGTAAATTCAATCCAATTTGTTTTAAATAATTACAATATGAATCATAAATCTGAGTATAATCTTCGGCTACTTTACGATTGTTAAAAAGCGGAAGTCTTTTATAAGCATTTTGATCATCCCCTTGAATTTGAAATACTGTAGAGATTTCACCATACCCGATTACTTCTGCAGGAATTGTTGATTGCGCTAAAGCTGTTGGTTGTAATCCTGATTCAAATTTTTGCAATTCACCTTTTGTTAAACTCATCATGAACCTTTTCGATTCTTAATTAGGTTTTTGAATTTATCAATTTTCTGTTTTACTCCGTATAATTTCCTCAGTTTACGTGCTGATTTTAATGCCTTGTCCAATTTTCTTAATACTATATTCACTTCCTCAATAGTCATAGTGAGTGGCGGCAAGCACTGACATACGGATTGGTCATTATTAGCATAGACCATTAATAATCCATGGTCATAAGCTGTTTTTGTCAGTACCGGACCACATAATTCATCTTTCATTTCAATTCCCATCATTAGTCCCATTTGCCGCAATCCGATTAAAAATCCTTTATGAGTATCCATTAATTTCTCAAAACCTTGATTAAATTGCTCCGCTATAATATTTACATTGTTCAAGAAATTTGAGGATGAAGATATCTCCAAAACACGTTTTGCCACTCGGCAACCCAACTCTGATCCTCCAAAAGTAGAAATGTGTATAAATGGATCTTTGTGAAACACGGATTCCAAAGGTTCACGGATAACAGTAGCAGATATCGGATAAATACCACCGGAAAGTCCTTTCCCTAAAACAACGATATCCGGAATAATATCAAAATGTTCGAAAGCCCATAATTTTCCTGTCCGTCCAAGTCCGGTTTGAACTTCGTCCATAATTAACAATATTTCGTATTCATCGCAAAGCTTTCTTACTCCCTGAATATATTTTTTATCAGGGATTTTAATGCCAAGTGTCGCCGGAATAGTTTCTAAAATTATCGCAGCGGTATCATTGCTTGCTGCGTCTTTAAGAGCATCCAAATCATTAAATGGAACTTGTTTAAATCCTGCTATTGATGAGTTAAACGGTTCCCGATATTTTGCATCGCCTGCGGCTAAAGCTAAACCAGTGTGTCCATGATAGCCACCTTTTGCCGAGATGATATCAGTTCTTTTTGTGTAACCACGCGCCACTTTTAGCGCCAGATCAATTGCTTCTCCCCCACTAACGCCAAATACTGTATAATTTAGGTCTCCAGGCATTAGATCAGATAGCATTCCAGCAAGTTCGGCCCGTTCACGACTCAATAGATGATGATTTCCAATATCCAGGTCTTCTAGGGATTTTTTAAGGACATCGATTATCTCAGGATTTCTATGTCCAAGATTGAATACACCACCGTTGCAGTGTAGGTTGATTAGTTCTTTTTTCCCGTCTAGGTCATGGATGTATGAACCTTTGCGCTTACCCATGACAAAATCCATTCCGTATTTTTCAAAAAACCTAACCTTTGCGCTAGATACAAAATCTTTATATTGATTAATTGCTGTAAGTTTTTCAGAAGATGCTTTCATAGAATTATCATTATTTATCCGCTTATAGTATACGAAAACAAATATTTTAATTGAAGAGGTTTTTATTAGCAAAAACCCTCAAGGTTTTAAAAACCTTGAGGGTTTAAAAAGCAGTACTTGTCACATTTGAATAACAAAACGTGATAATATTTTTACTGTCAATTCCTCAAGTAATTTTTTGCCATCTTTTATAGCTTGTTTCACGGGAATATTGAGATCTTTACATATAGAATAACAAGCTTGTATTCCATGTTTTCTTATGGTCAATTGATCAATATTATGATCACCACATAAAGCAACGACTGGTATTCCTGTGTCTGCTGCATATTCAGCTACACCAAAAGGTGCCTTCCATTGTAAAGATTGATTATCCATTCTGCCTTCGCCGGTAATTATCAAATCTGCATCATCTATTATTTCACTAAAGTTTAATGCATCTAAAATTAATTCTATTCCTTTATGTAGCTTTGCATTGCAAAATGCCATTAATCCCCAACCCACACCACCGGCAGCCCCCGCACCGGGATAATTTGGATCTACTTCAGGCATCAAACTTGCAAGATGCTTCAATCCTTCATCAAGGATTCTAATCTGCTTGGGTGTTGCTCCTTTTTGAGCAGCATAGACCTGTGCAGCGCCTTCAGACCCTGTCAATACATTTTTTACATCACAGGCTACATCGATTTTGATAGTACTAATCCTGGGATCGATAGACGATCTATCAATTGATTTAATAGTGCTAAGGGATCCTCCTGTGATTGGAGAATCGATGTCATCAAATTGAACACCAAGGGCTTGTGCCAACCCCGCACCCCCATCATTCGTAGCGCTACCACCAATCCCAATAACTATTCGACTTATACTAGCGTCAAGTGCAATTCGTATCAATTCTCCTACTCCAAAAGTTGTGGTGTTAAGTGGATTTCTTTTGATTTCAGGAACTAATTGCAAACCGGCGGCTTGGGCAAGTTCAATAACCGCTAATTTTTTATCAGGGAATAAAGCCCAACTTGATTTTCGTTGCTCTCCCAAAGGACCCGTTACATAATCATGCTGTCTTAGTCCATCAATTGCAGCTAAAAATGTGTCAACAGTTCCTTCCCCACCATCAGCAATCGGACAAGATACAATTTCCGTACTTGGGTTAATTCTTGAAATACCTTGCGCGATGGCATGAGTAGCCGCAATGGCACTCATTGAATCTTTAAAACTATCAACAGCAACAACAATTTTCATAATAGTTCTAAATTATTAATTGATTATTTTTCTCCAACCACAGTTATACTAAATATACCAATTCCGCTATTATTATAATCCGATAATTGTTCCTCGGTTAAATATTTAATAAGAATATCATTCGGAATTGTAATAGTTTTTGTCTGCTTTATTTCCACATTTTTGAAACCGGTCTTTTTAATAATTCCAATGTAATCAGCTTGTTGCAAGGCTCCGGCAACGCA
>JAHJCW010000001.1 GCA_018812885.1 bacterium
ATTATCAATTTTTTTAAGTATACTCCAAGGTTAATTAGAAAAGATTATAAAAGGCAAAACTGGTTAATCGATATATTAAGACCGTCCGTATTAAAATTTGGTCAAATTCATGGCGGAATTACACTTCTTTTTAAGTGATATGGAACACGATACAAAATCTTCTATTGCAGTAATTATTCCTATATATAACCGTGGACACACAATAATCAAATGTATTGAGTCTGTCTTTTTACAAACATATCCGGTTAATGAAATTATAATAGTAAATGACAAATCTACCGATGATACTATTAAGCAGCTTAATAAATTCAAGGATGATATCATCATTATCCAAACTGAAAAACAATCCGGTGCTCAGGCAGCAAGAAATATCGGCATTAAGGCTGCTAAATCGGAATGGATCGCATTTTTAGATTCCGATGATGAGTGGCTTCCAAATAAAATTGAAAAACAAATATCGTCCTTAAAAACCGTAAACTATAATCCTATGACAGTTGTACATGGTAATTGTTACATAAAAAATATAGATTCTGATTATATAAAACATTGGCAACTAGATAGTATTGATGGAGAAAATGTTTATAAACAATTATTGTCAAAAACAGGTACATTATTCCCATCAATTTTAACTTCAAGGCAAGCATTGGAAAAAATTAGTTATCTTGATGAGAACGTCCCATCTTATCATGAATGGGACACAGCAATTCGATTAGCAAAATACTGCAGATTCATTCATATTCAGGAACCATTATTTATATATAATATACATCAGAACACTATCTCCAAAAATTCAGATTCATCTGTAGAAGGTTATCAATATATAATTAATAAGTTCAAAGATGAAATCAAAGAATTATGTGGAGAGGATGTATTCACCAATCACTTGACAATTAATTCGGTATTAGCTTTCAATAATAATAAAAATAAATTAGGTCGTGCAATTTTAAAACAGATACCTAATAATTATTTAAAAAAATCTATTATGCAATTATTAAGTCACTTAAGAATTAAACCAATATATTTTACAAAGATAATACAAGAACTATCATGGAGAAGATGATAAATAAAGTATATGATGGGGAGAATCTCCTGGCGATTATAATATCGAATAACTTCACTGAATCCGGTATTCATTTCTTTACTCCCAATGATTTTTCTCAGCAATTAGCATATATGAAACATCCCAAGGGAAAAACAATAATTCCACATGTACATAATCCCGTTCCTAGGCAGATTGAGTATACTCAAGAAGTTTTATTTATTAAATCTGGTAAAATACGTGTGGATTTCTACGATACGGAACAAAAGTATCTGGAAAGTTATGTTTTATCCCAGCATGATGTAATATTATTAATTAAGGGAGGCCATGGTTTTGAAGTACTTGAGGATATTGAAATGTTCGAAATAAAACAAGGTCCCTATGTTGGTGAAAATGATAAAACAAGATTTATGGGAATAACTTCAAAAGAAACAATTATTAAATAATGGGAAAATCTTCATTAACAATTACCACAAGGATTTCTAATAAATTTTTATGGTATTATAAATATTTATTTCGTTCCCATGGAAAAACAATTTATCACTGTTGTATTCAGAAGTCAGGGAGTCAGTGGTTTAAAAAAGTATTTAGCGACAAAATCATTTGGCAACAAAATAAATTATTAATATACGATCCGGCCAATAATTTTATAACCGAAGATCAAACGGTACTTCAAAAATTAAAAAAATTACCAAAAGATATAATAATCAGCCCTTTGTATATCCGCTATCCTGAGTTTGATGAATTACATAAACCGGAAACCTACAAAGCATTTTATATCGCCAGGGATCCACGCGATTTAATAATATCAAATTATTTTTCTTTAAAATATTCACATGATCCTTATCATGAATATATATTAATGATGCGAGAAAAATTAAACTCAATGTCTCAAGATGATGGTATTACTGAGATCATTAATTCATTTACCAAAGGTACTAAAATAACATTAGAAGGATGGTTCACGCAAAAATCAGAAAAAATCAAATTAATAAAATATGAAGATATTTTTGGCGCGAAACAATTTGCTTTCTTTTCAGAATTATTAGACCACTGTGATATTACGCTAACTAATAGCGAAATAAATACACTTCTCGATAAATATAGTTTTCAAAAAATAAGTGGTAGAAAACAAGGGAGCGAAGATATAAAACATCATTATCGAAAAGGTATCCCTGGAGATTGGAAAAATTATTTTACCGATCAACAAAAGGACTTGTTTAAAGATTTGTCGGGAAAACTTCTAATTACTTGTGGCTATGAAAAGGATAATAATTGGTAAAAGATATGCATGATTTTATACCTGTAAATGAACCATTGCTAATTGGTAATGAAAAAAAATATTTAGAGGAATGTATAGATACAGGTTGGATATCTTCCGAGGGACCATTTGTTAAAAAGTTTGAAACTGAATTTGCTAAGACAGTTAATCGTAAATATGGAATTAGTGTTTGTAATGGGTCAGTAGCTCTCGATGTTGCCGTTACAGCTTTAGAAATTGGTCCAGGTGATGAAGTAATCATGCCAACATTCACAATTATTTCCTGTGCTTCTGCGATTGTGCGGACCGGTGCAATACCTGTCCTGGTTGATTCCGATAAATACACTTGGAATATGAACATTGAGCAAATTGAAAAAAAGATTACAAAAAGAACTAAAGCGATTATGGTTGTTCATATTTACGGATTACCGGTTGATATGAATCCTGTTATTCAAATTGCTGAAAAATATAATTTATTTATTATCGAAGATGCGGCCGAAGTGATTGGTCAAACTTATTATAATAAACCATGTGGCAGCTTTGGGGATATAAGTGTATTCAGTTTTTATCCCAATAAACATATCACAACCGGCGAAGGTGGTATGGTAGTAACCGATAATGAGGAATTAGCAGAAAAAAGTAAGTCATTACGAAATTTATGTTTTCAACCGCAGCAAAGGTTTATACATGAAGAACTTGGTTGGAACTATAGACTAAGCAATATTCAAGCGGCAGTTGGTTTAGCTCAATTAGAACAACTTGAAAAATCAATTATTGGTAAACGCGAAATAGGTAATCGTTATCTAGAGAATTTAAAAGGATTATCCTCCCTACAAATGCCATTGCCAAAAACCAAGTATGCAGAAAATATATTTTGGGTATTTGGTATTGTTTTAATAGATGAAAAATATCCCAAGGCAATGAGTATAATGGATATATTGAAAACAAAAAAAATAGGAACTCGTCCATTTTTCTGGCCTATGCATGAACAACCGGTATTTCATAAAATGGGATTGTTTCAGAACGAGTCACATCCAACTTCGGAAAATATAGCTCGAAATGGTTTTTATATTCCAAGCGGTTTAGCAATAACTGACAAGCAAATCGATATCGTATCAGATGTATTATTGGAATTATTTGATTGAAAGTTTTTTCGCAATACGCTCAATACTACGATTTATTAAATCAGCAAAAAGATTATAAACAAGAAATAGATTATATTAGTTCTTTGCTTAATAAATTTGCCCCTAACTCAAAAAATATGCTAGAGTTAGGATGTGGAACTGGGTTACATGCTATTTATCTAGCTGAAAAAGGTTATCATATAACAGGAATTGACCAAAGTGTTGATATGATTTCTTTAGCACGGGACCGAATTAATACTTTTCCAAATTCGATTTCCAATTTAATTAATTTTAAAATCGGTGACATTCGTACCTACTCTATTAATAAATCATTTGATGTAGTATTATCATTATTTCATGTTATTAGTTATCAAATTACAAATAGCGACCTTAACCAATCATTTAATACGGTTTCAAATCATTTAAAACCTGGCGGAATATTTATTTTTGATTGTTGGTACGGACCGGCTGTAATATCAGATAATCCTTACAAACGCAATAAAAAGTTTGAAAATGACGAAATAATTATTAATCGCCAGGCAACACCACAAATCCATCCAACAAAAAACCAGGTTGATGTTCATTTTGATATTAAAATCACTAATAAACAAACCGGAAAATCCAATATTATTAATGAAATTCATAGAATGCGGTATTTATTCAATCCTGAAATTGAACAATTCTTGAAGATGAATGACCTAAAACTTTTACATTCAGAAGAGTGGTTAACCGGCAATGAACCTAATTTTAACAGTTGGTACGTGACATTTATCTGCGAGCGGATATGAAAAAAGTAGGTTTATACCTTGATTCAGTTATTACCGGCGGTACATTTCAATATAATCTCTCAATACTTGAAGCCTTTCGTTCTTTCCCTTCTGATCTAATCAATACGGTAATTGCTTATTCGTCCGATCTTTGGGAAGCATACCTGCAAAAAGAAACTTTATCAATATTTAAAATTAACCGAACTATATTTAGTCGTTTATGGTTTCAGATACGTACACCACTCTGGTTATGGCGCAATACTAGCAAATATTTTGATGTATTTTCAAAATCATTTATTAACCAAAAATGTGATTTGTGGGTTTTCCCCTCTCAAGATATTTGGTCATATAGTCTTCCTATACCAGCATTGGGTACAGCACATGATTTAATGCATCGCTATGAGCGACAATTTCCTGAAGCCGGCTCCCTAATGGAATACAAATCTCGAGAAAAGCATTACTCCCGAATGTGTAAATATGCATAGGGTTTTCTAGTTGATTCTAAAATCGGGAAACAACAATTAATTGAATCATATCATGTCCCAGGCTCCAAAGTGCATGTTTTATCTTTTATTTCTCCTAAATATATATACAAAACGACAAAAAGCGTTCGGCTAAAATACGATCTTCCCAACAAATATTTGTTTTATCCGGCTCAATTTTGGGAACATAAAAACCACAAGGCTCTCGTGCGAGCCATTTCGCAATTAATAGCGAAATTACCGGACTTGAAAATGGTTTTTGTGGGGTCAGCCAATAATGGATATGACTCTTTAATAGAATTAATAAAAAAATTAGGTTTACAAAAAGTATTTATATTCCTCGATCAAGTCCCAGATGAGCAAATGAGAGGACTTTACGCAAACGCACGTGCATTAATAATGCCAACTTTTTTTGGACCGACAAATATACCTCCATTAGAAGCGTTTGCTACTGGTTGTCCTGTGGCTGTATCTAATGTATATGGTATGCCTGAACAAGTAGGTGATGCCGGATTATTATTTAATCCTGGTTCTGATGCTGAAATTGCTGACACAATTTATAAATTATGGACTGACGATGATATTACTATTAGTTTAGCAAAGAAAGGATATCAAAAAAGTAAAGATTGGGGACAAACACAATTTAATCAAAGATTATTAGAAATTATCAAGTTAACTATTGGGGAAAATTGAGTTTTAACATTAAAGACAACCACCTTATGTCACTGGCCGCAATATTAATTGCCATTGGAATAACTGTAGGCACAGGTTCATTATATCGTTTTGTATATAATTATAATCTAATTATGGCTGCTACATTACTTATTATGTTTGCTGTTATTTTTTATCGGCAGTTTATCCCAGTTGTTTCAAATGATTCAAATTTAGGCAGTGCATTAGATCAAAAGTTCTCAATACCAGGCATTATAGTAATATCATTTATGATATTTATCCCAATCTTCAGTGATATTATAAATTTGTCTTATGCATATGAAATGATATATTTTTATATTGCCATGGTTTTATTTAGTTATTTGCTAAATTATAATTTCAGAGAAAAAATTTTGCAGATATATCTATTAATAATTGTTATTTTATCTGCAATCTCAATTGTGTTTCTTTATTTTGCTATATTTACGGATATTTTATCTTCTTTACCACATTTGCAATTAGATGTGAAAATGAAATCGGATTTTTACTATATATTTTCAATTCATCCAAATCATATTTGGATTCGCAATCAATCAATTTTTTGGGAGCCGGGAGCTTTTGGATTTCATTTGATATTTGCAACATTATTAGCATATAAAAGTGAAAATAAATTATTTATTACTATTTTAATTTTGACTTGTCTTACAACTTTTAGTACGACAGTTTTTATTTTCTTAATCTTATTGAGTTTATATCATATATTTTTAGGAACTAAAAAAATTAAATCATTTATTTTTATCGTTAGCATAGTATTTGTGTCTATTACGAGTATAATTATGATCATGGATAGTTTATTAATTCCCCAATTAATCCTTAAAGCATTGGTGGGTAAATTTAATCCCTCTTCGTCGAACTTTATTTCATTTGCTGGCAGAACTTCATTTACAATAGAAGCTTTAAAAATGTTTCTAGACAATATCTTTTTGGGTGCCGGACATTATGCGACAGCTGAAAAACTTGAGGTAGTGAAAAGTGGACACACCGTTAATACCTCAGGATTAGTGGGATTATTAGCAGAATTTGGATTATTCGGTGTATTTA
>JAHJCW010000249.1 GCA_018812885.1 bacterium
AGATTGTCGGTCGTCGAGAAGGCGATCCCGATACTGTAGTGGCTAGTTATAGAAAGGCAAATGAATTACTAAATTGGAAAGCAAAGTATTCAGACTTGGAAACAATTCTATCTACGATGTGGAATATTTATAAATGATGATGATTGTAAGTGAAAATGACTAACTAACATGAAGTATAAATTAGAACCATATCATAGAAATGTTCCCGATGAAGATTTGATATCAGACTTGATAGAGGTAAAAGAAAAATTGGGGAAGGATAAAATAACTAGAGAAGAATATAATAATTTTGGAAAGTATTCTGCTGGAACAATGGGAAGAAAATTTGGTACTTGGAATAAAGCTTTACAGAAGGCCGGAATTGAGTTAAGTAACAAATGGGATATTTCAGAAGAAGAATTATTTAAGAACATTGAGGAAGTATGGATTAAACTAGGAAGACAACCGCGATATTCTGAGTTTAAACAGCCATTATCAAAATATTCTTCCAAACCATATGAAAGGAAGTATGGCAGTTGGCTTAAAGCCTTGCAAAAATTTGTTGATTTTATTAACTCTGAATCTGAAGATAATGAATTTGATGATTTAGTTGAAGTGCAACAGGAAGAAAATTTAAAAGAAGTTATTAAGCACAAAACGAAAAGAAATATTTCTGATAGACTTAGATTTAGAATATTAATGAGAGATGGATTTACTTGTAAAAGTTGTGGCAGAAGCCCTGTTAAAGAAAGAGGAGTAGAGTTGCATGTTGACCATATTCTTCCTTGGTCAAAAGGAGGAGAGACAGTTCCTGAGAATCTAGAAACAAAATGTAAAAAATGTAACTTGGGAAAGGGAAATGCCTTCAATGTTTAAGAACATATATTAATAGAAAAAAAATGATAGATATAGATCGATTACAAAAACAATCAGGAATTATTGGAAATTCCGAAGCAATCACGGAAGTAATAGAAATGATTGCCCAAGTGGGTCCAATTGACATCTCTGTATTAGTTACTGGTGAATCTGGTGTTGGCAAAGAAATGGTAGCAAAAGCATTGCATTCAGTTAGCCGTCGAGCAAATATGGAGTTGGTCACTGTCAATAGCGGTGCAATTCCTGAAGGGATTATTGAAAGTGAGTTATTCGGGCATAAAAAAGGTGCCTATACAGGTGCAGAAAGCGATAGAAAAGGATATTTTGAATCCGCACATAAAGGTACAATATTTCTTGATGAAATAGGTGAAACTCCCCTTGAAACTCAAGTAAAATTATTAAGAGTTTTAGAATCCGGTGAATTCATGAGAGTCGGCGATTCGAAAACTCTCTATTCAGATGTAAGAGTAATTGCGGCTACAAATAAAGATTTAGGTGATATAGTAAAAAGAGGTGAGTTTCGCCAAGATCTGTATTATCGATTAAAAACCGTAACAATTAATATTCCTGCTCTTCGTCATCGAATAGAAGATTTATCATTTCTTGTTGAACGATTTGCTTTAGAATTTACACGAAATAATGATATTGCTTATCGCGGATTCATGCCTGAATCAATCCGATTAATGAAACAATATGATTGGCCGGGCAATGTTAGAGAATTGAAAAATTTTGTGGAAAAAATAATAGTTTTGGAAAAAGGGGAGCGAATAACTCAAGAAATGATCGAATATCATTTGGAACCCGTTTTACCAGTGACTGAGTTTAATCGGCAATTACCGGTTATTTTAGACCGCTCGCCGGAGAGAGCGGAACGAGAATTGATATTAAGGCAATTGTTATTATTACGACAAGATGTTGAAGATATAAAGGAAATGATGACTACTGAATTGCAGTATCCAAAAAATGATATTCGATATTTACCGGATATTAGTGCTCGAGATGATATGAAAATCAGTAATCATACAAATAATTTAATTAAATCGGAAGCTATAGGCGAATTTAAAATTGAGGAAATAAATAAAGAGGCAATTGAAAGAACTCTAAAATATTTTAATAATAATAGACGGGCTGCTGCTCAAGCACTTGGGATGAGCGAAAGAACTTTATATCGAAAAATTACTGAATTTGGATTAGAGCCGAAAATTAAGAGGAAATAATTTGAAAAGATTAAATCATATCGTTTTGTTATTACCAATTTTCATTATTATTGGATGTGGTTATTATTCTTTAGCGGGTTCAATTCCTCCGCATATTAAAAGTATTGCTATACCTTTAGTTAGTAATCAGACTGCAGAATTTGGAATTGCTGAAGGCATAACTGATAATATCATTGAAGTATTCAATGAAGAAAACATTTTACGTATTGTGGCTGAAGGTAATGCCGATTCAATCTTGCGTGGCACAATAATAAGTTTAGAAGATGCACCATACACTTTTAGTAGTGAAGAAGCTGTATCGGAATATCGAATTAATATAACTATGGAAATTACGTGGTTTGATGTAGTAAATGATGCTGATTTGCTTAAAAAGAGATATTCAGGTTGGGGTGCTTATGGTCTAACCGGTGATATCAACACCGATGGTATCGACAATGATGGCGACGGTAAAATTGATGAAGATGATGATGACGAATTTGGAGAACCACGCTCGTTTGCTACAAAAATTGCTATAAAGAAAATCGCTGAAGATGTTGTTAATAATATACTAACATCTTGGTAAAATAATAATTAAGATAATGGAAGATATGGAAAAAATATTTATAAAAGATTTAAAAAAACACGACGGAAAAGAAGTTACATTAAACGGTTGGGTTTACAATGTTCGTTCCGTTGGTAAAATTTGGTTTTTAATTTTGCGTGATGGTACCGGAATGCTACAATGTGTTGTTGTACAAAAAAATGTTGATGAAGAAACATTTAAAAAAGAAGAATCACTGACGCAAGAGTCCTCAGTATCAGTTACCGGAATAGTTCGTGTAGAAAAGCGGGCTGTTGGCGGAGTTGAACTTGGTGTAAAATCTATCCAAATACATCAAATAGCTAAAGAATATCCAATTACTCCAAAGAAGCATGGCACGGGATTTTTGATGGATAACAGACATCTGTGGATTCGTTCAAAAAAGCAACATGCAATTTTAAAAGTACGACATCGAATTGTTAAAGCGTCTAGAGACTTCTTTGATAATAATGATTTTGTACTTTTTGATTCACCGATGTTAACAGCAAATGCCGCAGAAGGTACAACAAGTTTGTTCAATGTCGATTATTATGACCGCACTGCATATTTATCTCAAACGGGACAATTATATGGTGAAGCGGGGGCGATGGCTTTCAATCGTGTTTACGTTTTTGGTCCTACATTTCGTGCAGAAAAATCTAAAACACGCAGACATTTAACTGAATTTTGGATGCTTGAACCGGAAATGGCTTATTGTGATATCGAAGAAAATATGGAATGGGCGGAAAAATTACTTGTTTACATTGTTGAGCAGTGTCTCGATAATTGTAAAGAAGAATTAAATTTACTTGAGAGAGATATTTCGAAATTAGAAAATATTAAAGCTCCATTTCCTCGATTAACTTATGATGAGGCAGCTAAATTATTAAAAAACAAAGGTGTCGATTTTAAATATGGAAGTGATTTTGGTGGAACCGATGAAACCGTAATCGCAGAACAGTTTGATAGACCTGTAATCATACATCGATGGCCTGCAGACATAAAAGCTTTTTATATGAAACGAGATGAAAATAATAATGATATTGCTCTCGGTATGGACATCTTAGCACCGGAAGGTTATGGAGAAATTATCGGAGGAGGTCAACGAGAAGATGACCATGATACTTTAGTGAAACGCATATTAAAGCAAGATTTACCGATGGAACCATTTAAATGGTATCTCGACTTAAGAAAATTTGGAAGTGTACCGCATTCAGGATTTGGACTCGGTTTAGAAAGAACTGTTACATGGATTTGTGGTATTAAACATATTCGTGAAACAATTCCGTTCCCGCGCACAATGTCTAGATTGGAGCCATAGTGGGTTACTTGGCAAGAATTGCTGTTTTGGGCGGTAGAGATATAAGCAAAAAAATTTATGATGATACCGTCAAGATTGGTGAGTTATTAGCGAAAGAAAACTTTTTAGTCTTTTGCGGTGGTGGTGAGGGTGTTATGGAAGCAATTTGTAAGGGCGTAAGCATTGGTAACGGAACAAGTATTGGCTTACTTAAAGGTGATAAACTGGAAGAAGGTAATCAATATTTAACAATCCCTATTTTAACTAATATGGGAATTACTAGAAATGCACTATTACCGCTTAATTGCGATGTCGCAGTTGCGATATCAGGTAATCATGGAACTTTAAGTGAGATAGCGTATGCATTGCAGTTAAAAATTCCAATTATTGGATATAAGACATGGGATATACCCGGTGTAGTATCTGTTCCTAATATAGATACTTTACTATCAGAAATAAAGAAGGCACTTTTATAATATAAGGTGCTTAGAGAAATAATTGATTTTTATTGAAAATGAAATTTGTAGAGATATTGGTAACGGGTAGAGTTCAAGGAGTTTGGTTTCGTGATTTTGTTAAAAAGAATGCCACTATACTGAATCTCAATGGATGGGTGAAAAATAATCCTGATGGAACTGTTGCGGCGGCTATTGAAGGCGAAGAATTAATTATCAATCAACTTATTGAACAAATTAAAATCGGTTCTCCTTTATCGCAAGTTGATGACGTAAAAGTAAGTTGGCTACCGTTTGAAAATAAATTTAATTCATTTAAAATTATAAGATAGAATATGAAAATTGCACTTAGTCAAATAAATACAACTGTTGGTGATCTTGATTTTAATAAAGAGAAAATATTAAAATATTACTCTAATTCTATTAAATTAAATGCAGATATTGTTGTATTTCCGGAATTGGCGATAACGGGTTATCCTCCCCAAGATCTATTACTTGAAAATGGATTTGTTGATGATAATCTTATCACATTAAAAGAAATTGCTTCGCAAGCTACAATTCCAATGATAATCGGATTTGTACGAAAAGAAAATGGTAGATTGTATAATAGTGCAGCATTATGTCAAAATGGTAAGATTGTTAATACATATGATAAAATATTATTACCAACGTATGATGTATTTGATGAGGATAGATACTTTGAAAATGGAAAAATCCCCGGTATTTGGAAAATGGTAATTGATCGTAAAAAAGTAAACTTAGGTATACAAATTTGTGAAGACTTGTGGGATAGAGATTACAATACAAAAGTATCAAAATTACAAAAGGAGAAAAATGCGGATTTGATAATCAACATTTCAGCATCGCCTTATCACGAGGGAAGGATTGCAGAACGTCAAGAGTTAATTAAAGAAAAAGTAAAGGATATTAAAATACCATTTTTGTACTGCAATTTAATTGGTGGTCAAGATGAGCTCATATTTGACGGAGAATCACTTGCCTATAACGCCAATTGCGAGCAAATTGCTCAAGGGAAAGTGTTTGGAGAAGATTTAATTATCGTAGATCTTGAAACAACCTCTAAAAAAGAATATCCGGTTTTACCTAATGAGGAAAAATTATATAACGCACTTTGCTTAGGTGTTAAGGATTATTTTAGAAAAACAGGACATACTGACGCATTAATTGGTTTAAGCGGCGGTATTGATTCGGCATTAGTAGCATGCATAGCCGCTGATGCGTTGGAGTCAGATAAAGTACATGGTGTATCTATGCCATCACTATTTTCAAGCGGACATAGTAAATCAGATGCTAAAGAATTAGCAGATAATTTGAATATAAATTTTGACACTATAGCAATTCAGACTGTAGTAAACTCCTTTGAAAATACGCTCCAAGGTCAATTCGAGGGAACAATTAGAAATGTGGCGGAAGAAAATATTCAAGCGCGTACACGTGGAAATATTTTGATGGCAATATCTAATAAATTTGGTTGGATGGTCCTCTCAACCGGTAATAAAACTGAAATTGCATTAGGTTATTGTACGCTATATGGTGATATGAGCGGCGGTTTATCTGTTATTTCAGACTTATCAAAAATTGATGTGTATAGAGTTTCCCGATGGGTGAATGAAGTTGCCGGATATGATCGGATTCCGAAATCCACACTTGAGAAAGCACCCTCAGCAGAATTATCTGAAGACCAAGTAGATCCTTTCGATTATGATATTGTGAGCCCTTTAGTTGATGCAATTATCGAAGAAAGAAAAAGTCCGAAAGAGTTGATTGAGAATGGCGCCGATAAAGAATTAGTTATGAGACTTTATCGATTAATTCGTATTAATGAATTCAAACGCCGACAAGCAGCACCAGGTCTGCGTGTAAGTCCCAAAGCTTTTGGAGTAGGTCGTCGGGTGCCGATTGTAAATCATTATCAAGGGAAATTGGTGTAAATATTACAATGAATGACAAAAAATTAAACTTAGCAAAAGTCAAAGATATTATCGAAAACAAAATGCCTGTTAATAAATTATTTGGATTGGAAGTTGTAGAAATCGAAGTTGGTTATGTAAAACTCCATGTTCCGTTTAAAGAGGAATTTATTGGCGACGCTCTGCAAAAATTATGGCATGGCGGAATTCTTGCCGGAATCGCAGACACTGCCGGTGGCATTGCTGCAGCGACAACAACATATTTCCCTCATGATAAAATAAATACAATCGATATAAGAATTGACTTCTTAAAAGGTGCAACTAACAAAGACATCTATGTTGTTGCCGATGTAATTAAAGTTGGTAAACGCATTATTAACGCTGATATAAAAGTTTTTCACGAAGATGGTGATTTAATTACGGTAGCAAGAGCATCGTATAGTGTGTTGAGAAAATAGGAATACTACAATTCTATCTAGCAAATATCTAATTTGACCAATTTCAGATAGTGAAATTCCAATTTTAAAAGAATTTCTCTATTTAGCT
>JAHJCW010000250.1 GCA_018812885.1 bacterium
AAATAATTAAAAATAAAGTAAACAAAGGTTTTTCTTATGCATATATAAGCCCTATAGTTCTTGACCTTGACGGAAATGGTCAGGTTGATGCTTCCGGCGGAACCTGGCTTGCCCATGACGGGTTTATAGAAGGGGCAAAAACAGCAATGTTTGATATAAACGGAGATAGTTTTGATGACGTTGTAGAATGGATAGGACCAAATGACGGTATACTTCTTAAAGAAGATGAGGTTTCGGGAATAGACGGAAGAGATTTCTTCGGAAATCATTACGGATTTAATGATGGGTTTGAAGAACTTTCCACTCTGGATGAAAATAATGATAATTTGCTTTCCGGCTCTGAACTTTCCTCTCTTAAGGTATGGGTAGATAAAAATGGTGATGCGAAAGCCTCTCCTATGGAAATAAAATCTTTATCAAGCCTTGGAATTACAGAGATAGCAGTCAGTTGTGATAATTATTATGTTTCTTCTTTTGTGCAGAATGGCGAAAGAAAATATTCTTTTGACTGGTGGCCTTCTTATGTGGATATTCAGAAAACTGCCGTAGTGGAAATTGTGGAATAACTTATGTTCAGGTGATTTTTGATATAACGGGGAGTTCTGGTGAGACCAGAACTCCTTTGTTGCTAATTTTTTTTAAATTTGTTATAATTTTTAGTTAGGTGATATAAAGGAAGATATCCCATGGATATTTTATCAAAACTATTTGGCAGTTCTAAGAAAAGAGATAAATCATATATTCGAACATGGGCTGTAGAACGTGAAAATGAATTACCAAATTCCGATGACTTACCAATATACACTCTATTTGCTGCATTGATGTATAGCTTATCATGTTTTGGGAAAGAGAATCCAAATACGAAGATACCCCCTCAACTTATGGCAGCGAACGAACAGTTTTCAGGCGACAAGACTCTATTTGAAATTGGGTGTTATATGTACTTTCGTCTTGACATATGGCTATTTCAAAATGCACCTAATCGCAGAGAAGAAATCTCTACATTTTTCATGCATTAATTTTTAAATCTATTTGTTCGAACATTGGATACAAAAAATATTGCGACTATTTTCAACCAAAGGCTATCCGGTTTTGGAAAACTTGCACAAAATGGTGCAGATGTTGAAGAGTATCATCATCACCTCTATCAATTAATAATACGTACGAAAAATAATCGTTATCCCAAAGCTTATGATTTTGATAATGTACAATTGAAAAATACGGAATTAGAAGAAGTTATGTGGATGAAGATTGAACTTACGATTTGGGAAGGAAATATGCTTCCCGGAGCAATTGAAAGCTTAAAGAACTATTGTGCTTTGACAAAATAGTATGATGTGGTATTTGCTGTTACGTATAGATAATACAGGTAGATATTCGCTATAATTAGTAATTAGCTTGATAAAGGAGAATTATGAGTCTTGAAGCAGTTCCAACTGAAAAATTAATTAAGGGCATTAAAAATGCCTTTGAAAATGCAGAGTCGTTTATTAAGGAAATTAACATTTTAAAAGAATATGAAGCTTGGCCTCACGCATATACGCTTTGTCAATTTGCTATCGAAGAACTGGCAAAGATTCCTATGCTTTTTCAATTATGGATTGATAGAATTAATGAAACCAGCATTGATTATAATCGCTTAGACTCTGATTTCAAAAATCATACAGCGAAAAATAGGCTTTCCGTTGAAACAGAAATGAGTTTCTTTAAACTATATAAAATAAATACGGGTGCTGAGTGGGTTGATTCTGCATTAACAAAAAGCGAGGAGTTATTAAATAATCTAAAATATACGAATGAGTTAAAAAATGAAAGTCTGTATGTGACCGTGAATAATAATGATTTTCAATCACCTTCTGATGTTATCACCGAAGAAATGTTTGATAGTATTTACAGTACTACTTTATTGAGGAAAATGACGTATAAGTTTTTTATAAATACTGAAAAGAATATTAATCAAATAGCAAATATGCTTAAAGAAAAAAAAGAAGATTAGGTAGAAAAATAATAAAACAAGCTGACTAACGTGTCAAGACGACGACTATTCATAAAAAACTAAACTTTTATAAATATTTTATTCTTATACAATATCCGTGCGATCAAATAAAGTATAAGTATAAATATTATTGCAAATAATAATGATCCGAAATAATTACCAAATATTGCTTGAAATAATTTTGTATTTATAATCTTTATAGTTGCATATCAATTGATACACTAAAATTGCGCGTCGCACCGGGCCAATAATAACCACCATAATAATTATAGCCATACGTTGCATATAATGTATCAAAGAAATTATTTACTCTAGCGGTAACTCGTATTTGATCATATTGCAGCCAACCGCTTATATTGACCATAAAATACGAATCTATCGCTAAATCTTGCGTATTTGCTTCATTAACGTATTGTTTGCCCACGTATTTTCCGTAAAGCATTAATCCGTATAATTTATTTGGTGAATAATTAATGGTAACATTGGCTAGTCTTTCCGGATAGTTAGTAAGTGCCTTCCCTATAAAATCACCGCTTTTAAAGCGATTCTTGCTCCAAGCTCCATTAAATCTTATAGTCCACGATCGATTTACTTCCCAACCGCCTTCAATTTCAATTCCTTCATGTCTTGTTTTATCGGCTGATTTAATATCAAATTCACCTTCAGCAAAATCATAAATATCTGATAATATTTCATTGAAATAATCAATACGATATACATTGATCTTTAGATATTTATCACCATAAAGCAGATTGATACCCGCCTCGTTATCAATTATTTTTTCAGACGCAGCTTCTTTCGGTTCTGCCCACACATCATCTGCCTCAATAATTTGATCATCAGATGGTTCTTTCTCGGCTGTTCCATAATTAGCAAATATGGAAATATTATCAGATATATCATAACTAAATCCAAATCGCGGATTTAAGAATGACCAAGCTGCGTTTAACTTATGTCCAACAGCATGACCAATTGATTCCTGATCCAACGTCCAATTATGTTTTTGTGATTGTACATCACCAACTAAATGCAATCCCATTGGAAAAGAATAAACGAAATGTCCAAATGCAGTAATTGAATTTTTCTTACCAAGATACTTATAATATCTATACGTTTCAGGTAATTTTGCGCGAAGTACGGGATCATATACATCTAACACTTCACCAAAGTGTTTTCCTGAGTATATACGCGATTCTATGCCAAAGTCAGATCTGAAATTATTATAATTGATTGTAACTGTTGGAACAATACCATAATATTTATTTTGAATCCATTTTCTTCTTAGAAAATCAGTTTCCATTGCTTGT
>JAHJCW010000251.1 GCA_018812885.1 bacterium
ACCTTTCATTTGGTTTATCATTTACATAAAAATGGATTAATTCCACTAATTCGACAAGCTGTTTTGGATAGTAAACCGTACATTGGTTGGAGTGCGGGTGTAAATGTTGCCTGCCCTACCATTTCGACAACCAATGATATGCCAATTATCCAGCCGGAATCATTTGAAACATTCAACTTAGTACCATTCCAAATCAATCCGCATTATCTCGATGCCAATCCTGATGGTCATGGCGGAGAAACCCGCGAAGACCGGATCAATGAATTTTTAGAAATTAATCGTGAAAAAGTTGTAGTCGGATTACGTGAAGGCACCGGATTGCAAATCGAAAATGATTGTATAAAATTAATTGGTGATAAAACTGCCCGGTTTTTTCAATATGGAAAAAAACCTGAGGAATTGAAAGTGGGAAATATTTCTAAAATATTGTAAATTAATTAATATTGTTAAACGTAATCCACTAAAGTGGAAATATTTCAGAATATACTTTACGTTCGTTGATATAATATACACAATTGGTTTGAAAATGTCTATTTATAGAATTAATAAATGTGGAAAATAGGAGGATATCAAATGTTTGAAAAAACACCCTCCCCAAGAATCAGACAAATAGTAATAGGAATCATATTAGTACTGTTGGGGTGGCTCTCTATTACTTATAGTCGCCAATACGACCTTGTGTTTCCTCATTTTGTTATCCTTAAGATACTTGGTACATTGTTTTTAGTAGTTGGCGTGATGATTCGGATATTGGCATTCAAAGAGATCCATCGGACTCACCACATAAAAAACCTTGCCACCTCAGGTATCTACTCGAAGACAAGAAACCCTGTTTACTTGGCATTTGTATTCATTATAATTGGGATAGCATTACTGTCAGCTAGACTACTTACGTTCATCTGGACTCTCGTCAGCCTTATAGTCTTTTTCTGGCTTGCCAAGAAAGAAGAAAGTGATTTAGAGAGAGCCTTTGGACAAGATTATGTGAGGTATAAGCAGAAAGTTCCGATGTTCTGGCCTATATTTTGGAAATCAAGGTAATTCGAATGACAGGAAACTTAAAAAACAAGCAGATTATGATCATTAAAGGCAAAGAAACAGTAGAGTTACAATAAAAAATATTGAATCAAACTTGACTAAAACCAATTTAAAATACCTCTTTTATCTATTATTTCTCTAAAAAGTTAAAATGACCAAGAAGTAATTAAGAGATCGGTAATTCTTAGAATAACCCACTAAATGCATCACGTTTTAATAGTGACTTTCATACAAAATTCATTATACATTTATTGAGATGTTATTAGCGATAAATGATTGAATTAAAATGTTAATCCAAAGTCTAATTTTAATACTTGGGTTTTTTTTGCTCATTAAAGGAGCGGACTGGTTGGTTGATGGTGCTTCCGCACTTGCAAAAAAATACAATGTTTCTGATCTAACTATAGGTCTTACGGTCGTTGCATTTGGAACATCTGCACCTGAGTTGGCAGTGAATTCTTTTGCTTCTATATTTAATCATCAAGATATTGTATTCGGTAACGTAATCGGAAGTAATAATTTCAATTTGTTTTTCATCCTAGGTATTGCAGGCCTTATTGCACCAATCACAGTACAATCGAGTACGGTTTGGAAGGAAATTCCATTTTCGTTTTTGGCAATCGTAATACTTTTTATTTTAGCTAATGATATTTTTTATCCTGATATAAATATGCTAACTCGACTTGATGGTGTGTTTTTACTTATAATGTTCGGCGTCTTTATTTATTATATATATAAGCAGCTAAAAACAGACCAAGCTCAAAATAGTATTGAAACGAACACGGTTTCCACAATTAAACTATTTAGCTATATAATTCTTGGATTAACATTCCTAATTATTGGTGGAATATTTGCAGTTGATAATGCCAGTAAATTGGCGTTTACTCTTGGTGTTAGCGAAAAAATTATAGGGTTAACTATTGTTGCCGCAGGCACATCGTTGCCAGAATTGACTACTTCGGTTGTGGCAGTGTTAAAAAAGAATAATGACATTGCAGTTGGAAATATAATAGGTTCAAACATTTTCAATATATTTTTAATACTATCAGTTAGTTCTATTATAAGACCATTATCCTATAATGTAAAATTTAATACAGATCTGTTGTTGCTTGCGGGTGGAACAGTATTCCTTTTTTTGGCAATGTTTACCGGTCAAAAGAAAAAGCTGGACCGATGGGAAGCCGTAATTTTATTGGTCACTTTTATAGCATATACCGCTTTCCTAATTATCCAAGAAATTTAAAATAATAGATAATTACAAACATTGTAACAAACGTTCAAATAAATAAAATACTTATCGCTCCTTGCGGAATGAATTGTGAGATTTGTCTTGCTTATCTTAGAGAGAAAAACAAGTGCCCGGGATGTCGTAACATGGGAAAAAGCAAACCCGGCTATTGCAGAAAATGTATTATTAAAAATTATGAGTTGTTAACAAAAACAGAATCTAATTTCTGTTATGACTGTTCAAATTATCCCTGCAGAAGATTAAAACAACT
>JAHJCW010000252.1 GCA_018812885.1 bacterium
CGACTTCCTTCCCAACCTTCGGTAATTCAACAAAAATAATATCTCCCAATTCACTCTGAGCAAAATCTGTTATACCGACGGTTACTATATTATCATCAAACTTTGCCCATTCGTGATCAACAGTGTACATCAAATCTTTCGGAACATTCATTAAAATTTCTCCTTAAAATTATTAATTATATTTATCTGCATTAAAATTAAAAGTTTCTAAAAAACTTGTGTCATATTTACCGGTAACAAATCTTTCATCATCCATAATTTGTCTATGGTATGGAATAGTAGTTTTAGGTCCCTCAATAACGCACTCTGATAAAGCTTGTCGCATCCTTGTTATTGCTCTCTCTCTTGTTGAAGCATGAACGATTAATTTGCCAATCATTGAATCATAATAGGTTGGAATTTGATATCCAGCATAAGCATGTGTATCAACTCGGACGCCTTTCCCACCTGGCATATGAAAACTTGTAATTAGCATCGGAGACGGTGAAAAATTATTCTCCGGATCTTCAGCATTGATTCGGCACTCAATTGAATGACCATTCAATTCAATTCGTTTTAGGTGGTCAGGAACTGCTTCGCCGGCGTGCATTTTAATTTGTTGTTTTATCAAATCGGCACCGGTTACCATTTCAGTAATAGGATGCTCAACCTGAATTCTAGTATTCATTTCCATAAAATAGAATTTTTTATTTTTATCTAATAGAAATTCTACTGTTCCTACTCCAATATAACCAACTGATTTAACGGCAGTTACTGCAGCTTGACCTAATTTTTTCCGCAACCGTTTATCAACCGCTACCGATGGTGATTCTTCTACTAATTTTTGGTGCCGTCTTTGCACAGAACATTCTCGTTCACCTAAATGGATTGCGTTTCCATGACTATCAGCCAGTATTTGCAATTCAATGTGGCGCGGATTTTCGATAAATTTTTCGATATATATATCGCCATTTCCAAAAGATGATTGTGCTTCGGCTTGAGCGTTTTGAAATGCTTTTTCAACTTCATCAATACTCTTAACAAAACGCATCCCCTTTCCTCCACCTCCGGCAGATGCTTTTAACATTACAGGAAATCCAATCTTAGAAGCCTCTTCCTTAGCTTTTTGAGAATTGATAATTACATCATCACTACCCGGAATAACCGGAATCTTAGCAGCTTTCATGGTTGATTTTGCTTTTGATTTATTGCCCATAGCATTGATGATTTTTGCTGATGGTCCGATAAATGTAAAATTGTTTTGTGAACAGACATGAGAAAAATTCGCATCTTCTGCTAAAAACCCATAACCGGGATGAATGGCATCGGCGTTTGTTATTTCACCGGCCGCAATTATACGTGGAATATTTAAATAACTTTCACTACTTGGTCCGGGTCCAATACAGACCGCTTCATCGGCAAACTTGACGTGTAAAGAATATTCATCGGCAGTTGAATAAACTGCGACAACCTTAATCCCTAATTCATGACAGGCGCGGATTATCCGCAATGCAATCTCCCCGCGATTCGCGATTAGTATTTTCTTGAACATCTATTTTACTATTCTAGTTCAAAAAGAGGTTGGTTATACTCAACAGGTTGACCATTATCCACTAAAACTGTTTTTATAATACCACCCTTTTCTGCTTCAATCTCATTCATAATTTTCATCGCTTCGATAATGCAGAGAGTATCTCCCTTGGTAACCGTATCTCCGATATTGATATAGTTTGGGTTCTCGGGAGACGATGCCATATAAAATGTTCCCGGCATTGGTGATAATATCTTATTGTGATTATTCGATTCAGTCACGGTTTTGGTATGAACGGTTTTAATGGGTTTTGATTCGTCAATAGTTCCTTCATGATCGGTGCTTACAGCGGTGGTCCTGCCTGTTATTATCGCGGGATTTTTAACTACGCGATATCTCCGACCCCAAAAAGATGCTTCTATTTCGTTGACATTACTATTTTCCAATAAATAAATAATTTCTTTAAGTCTATCTTTCCACATAAACTACCTCAATAAAATTATGATTTTGCTCTTTCGACATACGCACCAGTTCGAGTATCTATCCTTAAAATATCATTGATATCAATAAAAAGCGGCACTTGGAGGATATAGCCCGTTTCAATTGTAGCCGGCTTTGTAGCTCCAGTGGCTGTATTACCTTTAAATCCGGGCTCGGTTTCAATTACCTTTAAATTCACGTGAGGAGGAATACGAACATCCAACACTTCACTGCCATCAAAAAGTAGTTCTACATTCATACCGGCTATCATAAAGTTTTTTGCATCAGATACAACTGCTTTACTAACGGTGATCTGTTCATATGTGTCATTATCCATAAAGTAAAATGATTCACCATCATCATATAAAAATTGCATCTTTTTCGCTTCAATGCGAATATATTCCATGCGTGCACCGGCGTTAAAAGTATGGTCAATAATTTTACCGGTCAGTAAATCTTTAAGTTTAGTTCGAACAAAAGCACCACCCTTACCGGGCTTCACATGTTGAAAGTCGATCACTTTCATTCGCTTGTCTTTATATAGTATAACAACACCGTTTTTAATATCTGCAGTTGTCGCCATATATAATCCTTATTTTAGAACGCAAAATTTACAATAATGTATTAAGAGTTCAAATTTTTGATTAATATTATATATTTAAATATCTGTTA
>JAHJCW010000023.1 GCA_018812885.1 bacterium
CCACTTGATTTCCTTTGGTAATATTGTGGTTCGCGATGAATCAAGGAAATCAATAATTTGTGTTTTTGGAATTGAGTAAATTACATCCTTTGGATACTGAGGTAATAAAATTAAATTGTCATTGTACCATGCAAGCCCGGAGATCTCTTGGGCGGGACTGGAAATATCACCATTTAGTGTAATATAAATTGGTTCTATGCTTTGACTGAAAATTACCAAGGGGAAAAACAATATAAATATGTATGCGGTGTTTTTCATGTACTTACATAAATTCCATTGTCAAATTTAAATCAGAACTTCAACAAAAATGAATAACTTTGATCAGCATCGTTTACAAATGGTGGAAGATCAGATCCGTCGCAGAGGAATTTCCGACAAACGCGTTCTTAACGCGATGGCAACTGTCCCAAGACATCTATTTATTGATGAACCTCAACAGCGATTAGCATACTTTGATGGACCTTTACCAATCGGTCATGGGCAGACAATCAGTCAACCATACATTGTAGCTTTTATGACAGAAGAATTACGAATTAAATCACATCATTCTGTATTAGAGATTGGTACCGGCTGCGGATATCAATCTGCCGTTTTAGCAATGTTGGCAAAAGAGGTTATTTCGTTAGAGTATGTCGCTAAACTAGCTGAAACTGCTAGTAAAAGGTTGAACGAACTTGGATATCATAATATTCAAATCCACAATGTCAATGGAATGGACGGTTGGCAAGAAAATGCTCCTTATGACAGAATCATTGGTACAGCGGCTCCTACTTCCATGCCCGATAAATTGATAGAACAATTAGCACCGCAAGGCAGAATGATAATTCCGATTGGTGGCAGTATTTTTGATCAGTCACTTTTCATTATTACTAAAAATAAAAAAAATAAAGTAAAAATCAAGCGTTCCCTTCCAGTAAGATTTGTACCAATGGTTGGTTAAAATATATTTTATTTTGATTACAGAATTGACACTTTATTGTTTACATAGTTTACAGCTCGTAATTGAACTCGCACTTCTCCCTCAATCGATTTTGATTTAAATAGAATAAAGGTTATGGTATAATTATTGCTTTATTTAAAATAAACACTTAGTAATATTCATACATATTTTTCATTCACTTTGGAGAATTATCATGAGAAGAATAAAATTGGTAGTTTTATTGTTTTTTGCGCTGATAGCAACAAACTGTACTCAAACAAAAGTTGTATCATTCACAGATCCTGAAGCAGCTAACAAGTTATTCAATCATATAGCCGTAGTAGCTAATATCGATGATTTGTCAGATAGATTAGTAATTGAAACTAAAATGGTTGAAACATTGCTCGCTAACGGAGTTAATGCTATATCAAGCTTGTCATTATTTCCACCGACGCGTGAATTTACAGTAGAACAGGAAAATGAAATATTTAAAAATAATAATATGGATGCTATTGCTATTATTCAAATAGCAGATGCCGGATTTCATGTTACTTCTGAACCAATAAATGTTCGAACTGAAACTCGCAAGGAAGGCAATAAAGAAGTTTCTGGGACGACCGTTAGTGGTGGAGGAACTCAACAGAAAGCATTTGGACAACTAAGAGTGTCGTTGATAGATATTGAGTCCAATAAAACAATGTGGGTTGGTGACGCAGATGCTCATGCATTTTTCGACACAGAAAATCCGGATTGGGATATGGCTTATTTATTAAAAGCTTCCTCAAAAAAGATTGCAAAGGAATTGATTAAAACCGGAATGATTAAAATTAATAAGTAATTTTTTTAATTAAATATCAGAAGGGGTTGATTAACGCCATGCAAAAATATTCCTGCTGATTTCCCTGATAATTACAACTTTTAATTGGCCAATGGTTTAGATATAATATCGTTTACTCGTTTAATGGCTTGTATATAGTTAATGTTTTCAAATGAATCTAAATTTAATTCTTGTATCGTTTTAATAACTTCTTGTGCCTCTGTAGATTCAACACTGACCGTATATAAATAATTATTTCCAATAACAACTTCAGCGAATTCGCATATTGTTAAATTAATAATATAAGCATGTCTCTGCTTTTGTACAGGAACAGCAAGCAAATCTTTATGCCGTTTTACGGTCATTATAAACTGCTTTTTATTCAATTCATCATTTCTAAAAATTGATATGTCTGCTCCGAGAGCGGGAAATATTTCATCCATTAATAATTTCTTGGAAATCGGAAAATCATATTTCATTATTGTATTCCACTGCTCAAGATTATCCCGCACTTGAATTAATTTCTTAATATCTAACAGGTCATTTTTTACTTTAATATTAGTGTCATCGATAGTCTTTGATATAACATAAATTTCATCAAATGTTCTTACACGTATATCGTCGGGAACCGGCAAGGACAGTTTTGCCATTTTCTTATTATAGTCAGTAAAATCATACCCAAAAGTTCGAAACTCGAAGCGCGGGGTAGTGGGCTCGTCAATATTGATTATTTTTTTGCTCATTTCAATCCTATTACTAGAAATTCAAAAGCAAATTATACAGAAATCATAGCTTATTAGAGCTTTTAATATTTTTAATTATAATTGAACGAAATTCCCTAGTTGTTCGTGTAAATCACCGATTGATTTAAAGTGTATCGCATTTATGTTTAATGATCTAGCCATCTCGACATTTTCGATTAGATCATCAATAAACAAAGATTTTTCCGCAATAGTTCCGGCAATTTCCAAAGCTTTTAAATATATATCTTCTTCCGGTTTTCGAGATCCTACTTCAAAGGAATAAATTCCACCCGTTATCTTATCAAATAACTTAAATCGTTCTTCTTCTAAAATATGATACGGGTTTGTATTTGACAACAACCAAACCGGATATTTTTTTGTAAGACTATTCATAGTTTTTACTACTTCGGTTTCTTCTCCGACTAACAAACTCCAGGTATTCCAAAATTGTTCTTCAGTTAAATTATTTGATACCGGCAAACTATTTTTTACTTCATTATAGAATTCTGAATTGGTTATTTCACCTCGTTCATATTTATGATGAGCATCCATAGGAAAGGCTTTTACAATTTCTTTTTCAGTTAAATTTGTAAGTGTACTTAGTTGCTTTATTGTCCTTTCAGGATGAACGTCTAATAAAACACCGCCTATATCAAAAAATATTGTATTGATCATGGTAGCTATAATCTAAATTGTTTTGGTAGGAGAATAATTAAAACGCCTAATTGAGTATCATCAACTCTTTTGAGGTCTTATTCAGTACCTCATTTCCATCATTTTTCACTAAAATATCATCTTCAATTCGCACGCCACCCCAACCGGTCAAGTACACGCCAGGTTCAATAGTAACTACATTATTCTCTTTTAATATTTCTTCGCTCTGTTGACTTAAACGAGGATAAGCATGGATTTCGAGTCCGATACCATGTCCGGCGGAATGAATGTATTTGTCGCCGTATCCCGCATTTGCGATGATATTACGTGTAGCGTCATCAACTGTTTTACAGGCCACCCCGACTTGAGCAGCATCAATCCCTGCTTGCTGTGATTGTTTAACAATTTCATACATTTCATGATGTTTTTCAGTAGCTTCACCGATTACAACCGTTCTAGTCATATCAGCGTGGTACCCAGCATATTTGGCGGCTGCGTCAACCACTACAAAATCACCTTGTTTGAGTTTGCGTTCACCAGGTTGAGCATGTGGCAATGCACTATTAGGACCAGAAGCTACTATGGATGCGAAGGCTTCGCCCTCTCCATACTTTCGATAGCGCATAGCTAATTCTAAAGCTATTTCTTTTTCCGAAATTCCGATTTTAAAAAACTGTAACACTTCATCAAATACTTTATCGGTTATTTTAACTGCAATTCGAAGCGCTTCTAATTCGCTTTCATCTTTTACTGCAGCTAAATTTTCTAATATCATTTTAGTGCTTTCCCACTTAACATCGGGGAATAGTTCAGTAAGTTGACTATATGAATTGTATGATAAAAATTCACTTTCAAATGCCAGCTTTAATCCATTGGGTATAAGATTATTCTTTTGGGCAATTTCAATATGGGTACCATAGTCAATAAATCGTTTAAATCCCTTAACTTCATTTTTAGATTGCTCCATATAACGACCATCTGTAATAAAATAATTATCATTCGGTGTTAATATACAAGAGCCGGCTGATCCGGTAAATCCACAGATGTATCGAACATTCGATAATCTACTGATTAGTATTCCATCAAGTCCTTGTTCTGCTAAAACAGCTTTCAGCTTATTTTGACGATTCTCGAAAATTTCTACAGACATGCTTTATAAAATTATTGCGTTTCGCTTTCTTTAATTAATTTTTGGAGATTTTGCCGCTCTTGATTTATTAATGCCGTATCTGCTCCTTTTTCTTCCAACATTGACAATACAACAATTGCCTGTTGATACAATTTTTGTTTCTTTAATACATTAACCATTGTGAAGGTTGCCATCCGTGGACTAATATCTAACGATTGCAATTCTTCTTCACTTATTTTTTGCGGTTTAATTGATGGTGGCTTAGGACCAAGAATTTTTTCTTCATCTTGAGTTGTTTTCTGTGAAGCGTCAATAGGAGTATTTTTTATTTCAGGGGCCGTTTCAATCTTTTGCTTAAGCTTTTCTACTTCACTATTTCGAGCAGTAGGTTTTTTAATCTCAGCAATTTCCTTTCCCTCGTCTGGTTCATCTTTTTGCGATAAGGGTTGTATTAAAAATGCTTTTGCATCCGAATGAGTCGGATTAATTTTTGCAATTTTATGCCACAGTTTAGTGATAGAATCAGGGGCTCTTTTTAATTTTAACTGTATCTTTGCTAAGTTTAATGCAGCTCTATAATGCAATGGTTCAATTGCCAATACATTATTCAATAACTTCTCAGCAGTAATGAAATCACCAGCTAGTAAATTAATTTCTGCTAGAACAAATGAACCATCAACATTATTGGGGTGGTATTCCAAACCGATTTCACATACTTTTCTTGCTCTACTCAGGTCCCCTTCTGTTTTGTAAATATCGGCGAGTATTGGAAATAATATAGTGTCAAAATGGTCCGCAAAATATTTCTCAAGTTCCGCTTTATTTTTTAGATTCATTATTTTCTGTTCTTCTCAACCCAATTTGTAATATAGTCGATTGTGGTTTGGACAGTTGTTCCAGGGCCAAACAACATTCCTACACCTTGTGACTGTAGATCTTTCATATCTTTTTCTGGAATAATACCGCCACCGGTGAGTAAAACATCTTCCAATCCCTTTTCTTTCATTAATTTTAATACGCGTGGAAAAATTGTATTATGAGCACCGGAAAGAATAGACAAAGCAATAACATCGGCATCTTCTTGCAATGCGGCAGATACAATCATTTCCGGGGTTTGGCGTAATCCTAAATAGATAACTTCCATTCCGGCATCGCGATATGCGGCAGCTAAAACCTTGATCCCCCTATCATGTCCATCTAAGCCCGGTTTAGCCATCACTATTCTAATTTTTTGTTTCATGCTCATACTTGTTGTTTATTTATCCTTAAAATTACAATTAGATAAATGAAAAATCATATATTCAATATTTATACTATTATTTTACTTTTGCTTATTTAATTTACTATCTAACACAAATGTAACGGGACCGTCATTGACCAACGAAACCTCCATCATCGTACCAAAGTGACCGGTTTCAGTTTTTATATTGTCAACTTTCATATATTCGACAAACAATTTATATAATTTCTCTCCGCGCTCTGGCGATGCAGCATTAATGAAACTTGGTCTCCGACCTTTTCGCCAGTCTCCACAAAGAGTAAATTGGCTTACAACCAATACTTCGCCTTTTATATCTTTTATTGAAAGATTCATCTTGTCATTTTCGTCACTAAAAATTCGAAAATGTGCTATTTTATCTTTTAAAAATTGACAATCTGTTTCATCATCATCTAACATTACACCTAACAATATTACAAGTCCCTTACTAATCTCAGAGATTTGTTTATTATCAATAGTAATAGCTGCTTTAGATACACGTTGGATTACAGCAATCATTCTACCCAGATATTTTTTTCGCCGTATTCTTCGCGCAATTTTTGTAAAAATAATTTATTCGATGACACTTTTATATTCTGTGCTAGAATCCTTTGTCTTAGCTGACCATTGGCAATGTGAAATATTAAACTGCAACTTCCACGGAATTGCTCTGCCAACCTGTGTAACTTTTCAAGATCCATTTTCTCTGCCAATTGAGGAGTTAATCTAATATTTACGCGCCTTGACAATAACTCCCTACAATTTTCCAACGGTACAATTTGATCTGCTATTAATTTAAGATCAGCAAAATCAGATCGATCAGTTGGTTTTCCCTGAATAAAAACAATTTTATTGTCTTCTATCAAATTCTTATACCGTTCATATGTATCACTAAAGATTAAAATTTCAGCTTGACCACCTAAACAATCTAAGTTGAAAAACGCCATTTGATTATTTTTCCTATCATAATGATGGCGTAAATCGCGTATTATTCCACCAATTTGAATTTTGTCCACTGACTTCAACGAAATATTTTCAGAAAAATCAAAATTACTAAACTCTTCTAAATCATCAGCATATTTTAGCAACGGATGTCCTGATAAATATAATCCCAAAACTTCTTTTTCTTGATCCAAGGATTCCTGCTCACTCCATTCTTCTGCTTCAGACAGCGGCGGTTTTACCACAACTTCACTTTCCAAAGAAATTGAACTTGCAAATAGTCCAACTTGATTACTCGAAGCATCATCTTGCCTCTGGTGTCCATATTTGAGGGCATTATCAATTGACGCAAACATCTGCGCCCTTGTGCCATGAAGTGAATCCATTGCACCGGCTTTAATCAAACTTTCCAACACTTTTTTATTAAGCGAGTGAAGATCCACCCGACTGCATAAATCAAATATGTCCGTGAATTTTCTGTTTTTAGCTCTTACATCTATTATTTTTTCAACAGTTTTTGTGCCAACATTTTTTACAGCATTTATCCCAAATGAAATGGTTTTATCATTAATCGGACGAAATTCAACATCCGAAACGTTGATATCCGGTGCATTCACTTTAATGCCTAACTTTCGGCATTCATTAATTAATATAACAACGCGATCACTATTGGACATTTCGCTTGTTAAATTGGCTGACATGAACTCCGCCGGATAATATGTCTTTAGCCATGCAGTCTGATAAGCGATTATCGCATACGCAGTAGCATGACTTTTGTTAAAACCATATTGTGCAAATGTTTCAATTAATTTTACGATTTCATTTGCCTTACTCTCATTTATTCCGCGATTAATGGCTCCTGCAATAAATTTTTCAGTACTTTCCTTCATCAATTCTGCAATTTTTTTACCCATTGCGCGGCGCATAATATCAGCTTCGGCCATGCTAAAGCCGCCAATTTTATTTGCTATTTGCATCACTTGTTCCTGATACACAATTATACCATGGGTCTCTTTTAATATTGGTTCTAAATCAGGATGCGGGTAAATAATTTTCTTTTTTCTATGCTTTCTATCAATATAGTCATTGATGTTATTCATGGGACCGGGACGATAAAGTGCATTCATTGCGATTAAATCTTCAAGCGCCGTTGGTTTTAATTTTTTAAGGAATTCTCGCATTCCCGATGACTCAAACTGGAAAATCCCGGCAGTCATGCCCTTTGCAAACAACTTAAATACTTTTTGATCATCATATTGTAACCCATCTATATCAACCTCAACACCACGGAGTTTGATTAACTTTACGGCTTTATCAATAACCGTTAGGGTTCTAAGTCCTAAAAAGTCCATTTTTAACAAGCCAAGATCTTCTAACCCCTTCATGTCGTACTGACTAGTGATATCGCCTTGCGACGATTTGTAAAGCGGCACATAATCTGTCAAATCGCTCGGAGCGATTACCACACCGGCTGCATGCGTGGAGGCGTGGCGATTCATTCCTTCTAAAACTAATGAATGTTGAATGAGCTCCCTGAATTCTCCTTCAGCATATTCGCGTAATTCAGGACTTTTTTCAATTGCATCTTTTAAGGAAATATTTATTTCTTCCGGTATTGCTTTTGCTATTTTATCAACTTCGCTATATGGGTAACTCATCACGCGTCCAACATCTCGCACAACCTGCCGGGCTTTCATTTTACCGAATGTAATAATTTGCGTAACAGCATTTTCACCATATTGCCGTTTTATATAATCAATTACTTCACCGCGCCTCTCTATGCAAAAATCAATATCTATATCAGGTAAACTAATGCGTTCAGGATTTAGGAATCTTTCGAAGAGTAAATTATATTTTAAGGGATCGATCGATGTAATACCTAAAGCGTAGGAAACTATGCTTCCGGCGGCAGATCCACGGCCGGGTCCAACGGGAATACCATTTTCTTTTGCATATTTTACAAAATCGGCTGTTATTAAGAAATATCCGGCAAAACCCATTTTTTTTATTACACCTATTTCATGATCAAAACGAGATTGTATCTTTTCATCAATTCCACCGTATCGTTCATTCAACCCTTTATTGCATAATTTATATAAATAATCATCAGGATTAGAGCTTGTTGATTCATCCGGTATGGGAAAATTCGGTAAATGATATTCACCTAATGGAATTTCCAGATCTATGCTATCCGCAATGCGACGTGTATTCTTTATTGCGCCTGGAATATCTTTAAATAACGCATACATTTCATCTTGTGATTTTAGATAAAACTCATCTGTTGCATAGCGCATCCGGTTGGGGTCATTTCGTTCTTTTCCTGTTGATAGACAAATCAGAATATCATGCGCATCATAATGTTCTTTTTTAGCATAATGTGCGTCATTTGTTGCAACTATTGGTAGACCAATTTCTTCAGCAAGACGCTTAGTTCCGGTAATATTAATTTGCTCTTCGGGAATCCGATGATTTTGCACTTCAAGGTAAAATCGCCCCGGGAATATTTCTGCAAATTCTAGGGCAGCTTTTTTAGCACCTTTGTAATCATTTTTTACTATTCTTTCAGGGATCTCTCCCTTTAAACAGGCAGATAATGCAATTAAACCATCACTGTGCTTTCTTAATAATTCTTTATCAATGCGTGGGCGATAATAAAATCCATCTAAGTAACCATAGGTTATTAATTTCATCAGATTTTTATATCCGATATAATTTTGTGCTAATAAGATTAAATGATTACTTCCACCACCCAATTGACCGCTTTTATCAGTATGTTTCCCTTTGGCGACATATACTTCACTACCAATAATTGGTTTGATTCCCTTCTTTTTTGCAGTATTATAAAATTGTATGGCGCTGAACATATTGCCATGTTCGGTTAGTGCTATAGCATCCATTCCTAAAGCGAGAATAGTATCGAGCATAACATCAATGTTTTGCGCACCATCAAGCAAACTGTAATCCGAGTGATTATGAAGATGCACGAACTCTGAAGCCATTATATTGAGCCCAACCAGACAGCAAAAACTCCGGCAATTGTACTAAATTTTAGTAATTGCGCAACTCGTTTTGCGGTAATAATTGTAGGGGATTTCATTGTTGAAAATACAGTTATTACTAAAGGAATCTCAACGCCAAATAATACAAATATTATATACCAATAATTATATTTACCCATTATAAATGGAAGAATAGCTCCAATGCCGATAATAATTGCAAAAACAGATGCCAACCACCAAGCTTTTTCCACTCCGGCAATTATTGGAAATGTCTTCAGGTTCACCTTACGATCACCTTCCACGTCGCTAATATCCTTCACAAGTTCCCTTACGGCAGTCAAACCAAATGCCAAAATTGCCGGTATAATCATTTTTTGCATATCATTCAACGCAGCGCCTGCAAATAGAAAAGTTAATCCCAGGATCAATGCAATAATTAAGTTGCCGACTAAGGGCATTCCCTTAAACCAAATGCTATAAAATATCATCAGTGGTAACGCAATCGCAACTGCGATAATAGTTGCTGCGAATAGCAATGTAGTTGCCCATACAGTACCAATAATAAATAATGCGATAGCTAAGAATAATGCGGTTTGCTGTTTAACATCGCCTGAAACCAAGGGACGATTTGGTCGATTGATTCTATCTGTCTCTATATCGAAATAATCATTTATTGCATTGGCTGCAGCGTTATAACAAACCACCACGTATAATGCCGTAAGCCATACGCTAACCTGACTCATTTGCTTCAAAATGGATGCAGTAATAATTACTGTAAAAGCACCAATTGTACAATTGAGCGGACGTAAAATTTTGATATGTGCTAATAATTTATTCATACAACTTGAGCTATTAATACACGGTCATCACCGTTATAATCTTTGATTAATTCAATATTTTTAAATTTTTCATTTGAAAATACTTTCATAGCTTTTTTAGGATGTTCTCCCAATCCAACTTCAAGAAAAAGCCAACCGTTTGGATTTAGTATTGTTGGGCTAATTTCCGAAATTTTACGGTAAAAAGTTAACCCATCCACTGAATCGGTTAAAGCTGAAATTGGCTCAAAATTTTTAACATCCGGCATTAATGATTCGATTTCTTCTTGAGGTATGTAGGGCGGGTTAGATATAATTATATCATATTTCTCTTTGATATTATTTTCAAATAAATCAATTTGAAAAAATTTCACACTATTAATTTTTAAGGTCTCTGCGTTTAATTTTGCAATCTCAATTGCTTTTACTGATTTATCAATCCCTGTGACCTTGGCATTTGGCAACTCGTTACCCAATGCCAAAGCTAAACAACCGGACCCGGTTCCAATATCCAATATAGAAATATTTGATTTTTTATCTACAGTTTCTATTAGAACTTCGATCAATCGTTCGCTCTCAGGACGAGGGATCAATACATCAGATGTTACATCGAGTATCAAATCATAAAACCCGGCTTTGCCGGTAATGTATTGTATCGGTTCCCTGTTTTTTCTCCGTTGCACCCATCCTCGAAGTTTTGCAAGCTGTGATTCTGCAAATGGTTCTTCAAATCGTAAATATAGATTAACACGACTGCATTCTAGAATATCCTGAAGTAAGATTTCAATTTCTTTGCGTGGATTATCAAAATCATTATCGGCAAAATACTGTTCACCCCATTTTATGAGGTCAATCACCCGCCATATTTTCTGTGAATTGCGGGTACCGGCTGTCATTTATTCGCCCTTTAGGATTTCTTGCTGTTCTGCGATGCGCAACTGGTCAATCATTTCAGAAATGTCGCCATCCAACATCGCTTCAAGATGATATGCGGTATAATTAATACGATGATCTGTAATTCGTCCTTGCGGATAATTGTAAGTCCGTATTTTTGCCGATCTGTCACCGGTAGAAACTAATGTTTTACGTTCATGGGCACGTTCTGATGCAATTCTTTCTTCTTCTGCCGCAAGCATACGTGAGCGCAGTACTTTTAACGCAGCAGCACGATTTTTATGCTGTGACTTCTCATCCTGACAGGTTACAACTAGGCCAGTAGGAAGATGAGTTATGCGAATAGCAGATTCAGTCTTATTAACATGTTGGCCACCGGCGCCACTAGAACGATAAGTATCGATTTTGAGATCCTCAGTTCTTATCTCAATATCAGCTTCTTCTGCTTCCGGTAAAATTGCCACAGTTGCAGCTGATGTATGAACTCTGCCACTTGCTTCTGTTTTTGGTACGCGCTGTACACGATGGACACCGCTTTCATACTTCATTTTACCATAAGCCCCGACCCCGGCAATAGAAAATACGATTTCCTTAAAACCGCCAATTCCAGTTTCGTTAGCATTCATAACATGAAATTGCCAATTTAAGCGTTCCGCAAAGCGCGAATACATTCTATACAAATCCGAAACAAATAATGCAGCTTCGTCGCCACCTGTCCCCGCTCTAATTTCAACAATTATATTTTTGTCATCATTAGGATTTTTCGGTATTAGTAAAATTTTTAACTTTTCTTCACACTTCTGGAGTTCTAACTCTGTATTGGGCAAATCGTCTTTGGCAATTTCTTTCAATTCTGCATCATCCCCATCTAATATTTCACGGTATTCTGCAATCTGCTTTTTAAGAACAATATATTTCCTTGATTGATTTACCACATCCTCTAGTGCGCTGCGTTCTTTAGCAATTTCTGTAACTTTATTATTATTAGCAAGAATTTCAGGATTGGTTAATAATTTTTCAAGAGCCTCGAAACGATTAATTATTTGTTGTAGTTTATTTATCATCCGATTGCTTCCGCTACATATTTTTTACCAATAACATCTTTATACCTGTCTCCAAACGCCGATTTTAGTGCCATAATTGATACTTCTACCATTGCGTCTTCCGGTTCTTTGGTCGTGATATGTTGTAACCATAATCCCGGAGCTCTCAACATGCGGAAGACTACATTATCGCCATTGCGGGCGCTGATTTTTAATACTTCATAGCCGATACCGGCTACTAAGGGCATCAGCAGCAAATGTAATAAAATTCTTGAAATAACAGTAAGACTACCAAAAAAACCAATAAAAATAGTATCGATTACCGAGAAAATAATTATGGCTGAAATCATTACGATAAATAAAAAACTTGTTCCGCAACGCGGATGTTGAGTTGGAAATGATTGAGCATTTTTTACCGTAACTGCTTTGCCGGATTCAAAATTATACACAACTCGGTGTTCAGCTCCATGATATTGAAACAATCTTTTAACATCCTTCATTAATGATATCAAAATAAGATATAGTATAAAAAATGTTATCCGGAAAAATCCGGCAATCAGGTTGAATAAAAATGCTTCTTTACTAACTAAAAATAGTTTTGTTGTTATCCAATACGGCGCGGCCATGAAAAGGACAAGCGCCAAAATAATTGCAGTTGAAGTAGTGAAAAACGCAGCTAACTTGCCGGGGGTTTTCTTTTTATCTTCTTCCGGCGTTGCAATGTCGGCTGACCATTGTAAGGTTTGCATACCCATTTTTAACGATTCAAATAGTGATATAATTCCACGAAAAACCGGTTTTTTCCATATCTTACTTTTTTCAACTCTTGATGTAAAATCATGTTTATCAACGTGGATTTTACCTTCCGCATCGCGAACGGCCGTTGCATACACTCCCGGAACACGCATCATTACGCCCTCTATCACAGCTTGCCCACCCACCAAAATTGATGGTTTCATTAATGTATTAATTATAATTTTTTTTAAAACCATATTTTTTCCGCTTTGCCCTATTCAATTTATTCATTAACAATGTTCAAAGATACAAAAAGGACTTCTATCTTTCGAATAAAAACAGAAGTCCTTTTCAATGTGTTGCTATTGAGCTTGGCGTTTTCCGTATTTTCTCTCGAATTTTTCGATTCTACCAGCCGTGTCAACCAATTTTTGTTTACCGGAAAAGAACGGATGGCAAACGTTACAAATATCAATCCGTTGATCTCCAATAGTGCTATAAACCTTAAATGTATTACCGCAGGCACAATGTACGGTTCCAAGTTTGTATTCAGGATGTATTTTCTCTTTCATCCGATTCTCCTGTTAAATAAAATTTCTAAAAATTAATTATTATAAATTCTTCTGTTTGCGGGGGCTGAGTTTAACGAAATTAATATAAAATTCCTTGCAATATTTTA
>JAHJCW010000253.1 GCA_018812885.1 bacterium
CGAACACTTCATCAATTATTTGTAATTGAGGGTGAACGATTAGTATCTGAGGCTGTTCAATCTAAAGTTGTTATAAAACAGATATACATAACCGATGGATTCATAGTAAGGCCTCAACATGATTCTATCATGGATTTAATCGCGAACAATGCCATAATTACAAACTCGATTAGTGAAAAGGAAATGAGAGGAATTTGCGATACCATATCTCCGTCGGGTATACTTGCGTTATGCGTGCTACCAAATTCTCATGACATAGATATTAATACATCCGAAAATTGGTTATATCTTGATGAAATACAGGATCCCGGTAATCTAGGCACCCTGCTAAGAAGTGCGGATTGGTTTGGAATAAAGAATGTTGCTTTATCAGAAAATTGTATTGATATATACAATCCAAAAGTTCTTCGGGGTGGAATGGGAAGTCAATTTAGACTAAATTTATATGAAGAGGTATCTTTAAAAGATTTTAATGAAAGCTCACATACTATTATTGGTGCTTTCCAGCAAGGTGAAAATATTAATGATATTGACTCAAAAAAATTAAATCCATGGGTATTGGTTATCGGCAATGAAGCACACGGAATCAATAAAAAAGATAATGATCAAATAGACGTAAAAGTTACTATTCCAAAAATTGGTTCAGGAGATTCACTTAATGCTGCTGTTGCCGGAAGCATATTACTCTATCATTTAACAAAGTCGCCATAGCGACTTTATTGTCTTACCTATAACATTGTAATTTTCAACGACTCAAACTCAACCAAACTAACTACTTTGAATAAAAACAATAATATTAGAATTGCCTTAGGAATTGTATTATTGTCGCTCGTTTTTGCGCTACTAGTTGGTGCCGGATTCAACTCAATATTAAAGGTGCTATTACCAAATCTTGACTCTACAAATATATCATTATTATCAATGTTGGTAAGCACTATACTAATTGGACTGCCGGTTTTTATCTATTTACGTCTAAACAAGGTATCAATCCGTAATCAATTACGAATAAATAAGATTTCTATTAAAACATTTTTGTCTATAATTCTGGTTTCAATCGGATTTATTGTAATAATTGACGAGTTGGATAGTATAGTATATGCACTATTTGGCGCACCTGAATTTTTACAAGAACTTGTCGAACAATTAAAAATTACATCGGTCCATAATGGTATTTTAATTATATTAACCACTACAATTGTTGCGCCATTAGTTGAAGAAATGTTATTCCGTGGCTTTCTGCAAAAAGTATTAGAAGAATCCTGGGAAGACATCACAAAAGCAATTTTGGTCACTAGTTTATTTTTCGCTTTAGTGCATTTAAATCCATATTGGATCGTGCAAATATATTTGTTAGGAATGTTGCTTGGATATCTCTCTTGGCGAACCAATTCGATAATACCGGGAATAATTCTACATGGACTTAATAACGGTTTTGCAGTAGCTTTAAATAACGCCGAAGATGTTTTTAATCGCTATTACAATTGGCATAATCAAGTAAATCCTGCTTGGATTATTTTTGCAATTATTATCATATTTTTAGGATTTAAGATGCTTAACAAAGATTTGGAGAATCAATCATGAAAAAAGAAATGTTTGGTCATGAAATATCAGTGTTACGCGATACTTTCCGTCGTCTCTTACATCGCAAAGCGAAAACTAACCTTGTCAAGTTGATTGACAAAACACATCCCGCTGACTTAGCTGTTATTTACAGATTTTTTACTGACAACGATCAGGATTATTTATTTAATCTGATGTCGAATAATGAGTATGCTGCAGAATTCTTAAGTGAATTAGATGACTCCATATTAGAAGATTTGTTAGAAGACATCTCTCCAGAACGAATTATACCAATAATCCGCACTGCCAGTTCAGACGATCAGACCACGATTTTGAACGCCCTTCCTGAAGACAAATCTAAAATTATTATTGATTCTTTGCATACTGATGAACAGGAAGATATTGAAGAAATGCTCGCCTATCCTGAAGACAGTGCGGGAAGTATGATGTCTAGAGATGTATTCACTCTCAATGAAGACCTAACCGCCGGTGAAGCCATAAATGATTTACAGAACCAAGAAGGCGCGGAAATGGTTTTTTATCTATATGTCACCGATTCTGAAAATCATCTTGCAGGAGTAATATCCTTAAGGGCTTTGGTAACAACCCACGCCTCAACTAAATTGAAGGACATAATGATTAGAAAGGTCCAATATGTTCGCGCTGAAACCGATCAAGAGGAAGTTGCTAAAATCGTATCGCGCTATAATCTTCTTGCCGTACCTGTTGTTGGCAGTAATGAAGAAATATTAGGTATTGTTACGGTAGATGACGTTGTAGATGTTATTCGTGAGGAAGCAACCGAAGACTTTCTTCAAATGGCCGGTGCCGGTAAAGACCGGGAGATATTACTTAAATCCTCATGGGGCAATGCCAGAGCTCGCTTACCATGGCTATTCGCAACATGGGTCGGCGGTATTATTACAATGTCAATAATAGGCTTTTTTGAAAATACGCTACAAAGCCTTATTACATTAGCGGCATTTATTCCGATTATCGCCGGTATGGGTGGTAATATCGGCACACAATCCTCAACAATTGTTGTTCGCGGTCTTGCTACTGGTAGAATTGACCTTGGCAGCGATTTTAAATTAATAATTAAGGAATTAAGTGTTGGTTTAATGTTGGGGGGGCTGTACGGTTTTTTACTCGGAACTTTGGCATATTTCTTCATCAAGGATGTTCCCATTATATTTGGTGTCGTTGTAGGATTAAGCATTTGTGCTTCGATGGTAATGGCAGCATCTATAGGAACGACTGTGCCACTTTTATTAAGAAAACTTGATGTAGATCCTGCAATAGCATCCGGACCTTTTGTCACAACGACTACTGATATCTTGGGGATTGGAACGTATTTCTTAATAGCATCTGTATTGCTACCTCTTTAATGACATTCCTTAGCTATATTGTTATTGGCATATTGCTTTTATATGCCTGTTTCATGTTATATTTTTTATCCGGTTTGGTACGATTAATAAAAGATTCTATTGTGAAAAACCCTAAACAACCTGATGTTTCCATAGTTGTAGCAGCTAGAAATGAAGAAGAAAGCATTGGAGATTTACTTTTGGATCTAAGCCGTCAAACTTATCCTCAAGCAAAGTTACAGATCA
>JAHJCW010000254.1 GCA_018812885.1 bacterium
CGCTGTAAAAATCCTATCAGCAACTTTCTTGTCCATTTTTGCTTTATCATATCCGGAATTATTTTTAATTGAATGAATATTATGATGAATTGATATCATTGCTTTTTTAATCATTTCTGCAGCAGTACCTTGTATTGGCATATTTATGGCCATTCTTTTTGCTGCTTCTTTACGATTATGGTTGTCACTATCTATATCCCACACGGGGCGTTTTCTTCCAAGAATTGTCTGAACATACTTTTTACTGCGCGCCTGTTCAAGAGTTTCGTCAATATAATTCTGTATACCGGAATATCGTCTAAAATATACATCAATAATGGCTTGAGATTCACTACGTGGAATTCCTAATTCTTGGCTCATTCTGAAGGGTCCGGCACCATACATTATTCCAAAATTTACTATTTTCGCAGTGCGACGCATTTCCGGCAGTACATTTTCTATCGGCACACCAAATACTGATGAAGCAGTTCGGGCATGAATATCTTCATTATTTTCAAATGCTCTAATCAACTCAGGATCGTTGCTCAAATGCGCCATTATCCTCAATTCAATTTGTGAATAATCAGCAGATAATATTTTCCATCCTCTCTCTTGTGGCCGAAAAGCTCTCCGCATTTCACGACCAATATCCGTTTTAATCGGAATATTTTGGAAATTGGGATTTTGACTGGAAAGTCGCCCGGTTGCTGCAACGGTTTGATTGAAACTTGAATGAATTCGTTTAGTTGTAGGATTAATTAGTTCAGGGAATGGATCTAAGTACGTGTTTTTTAATTTGTTATATTTACGATATTCTAGCATCAAGGCGGGTAATTTATCTTCCGTTATTAATTGTTTAAGTACTTCTTCATCTGTAGAACGTTTTCTTATTTTTCGTAATCCTCTTATATCAAATAAGATATTTGCTAATTGCTGCGTGGAATTAATATTAAATTCAGTTCCAGCTTCTTTATAAATGTCTTTAATCAAATTATCAAGTTTTTTACCAAGTTCTTCGGACATAGTTTTCAACAATATTTCATCTACAAAAACACCGTCTTTTTCCATATCCAATAATACATTGATAAGCGGTAACTCTATTTGTTCATAATAATCAGTTAGATCATTTTCATTCAATTTTTTCTTCAATATTTCATACAGTTGCAGTGCTACGTCGGCATCTTCAATCGCATAGAATGCCGCTTTCTCTAATTCAACTTCATCCATTGTAATTTGATTTCTTCCGGTACCAATTAATTCTTCAATAGGCACCATCCGATAGTTCAAAAATTCTAATGATAAATTGTCAATTTTATATGATCTAGTTTCGGGGCTCACTAAATGAGCCGCAAGCATTGTGTCAAATCCTATGCCATTTATATTAATTCCAAATCTTTTTAATATTAAAGCATCATATTTAATATTTTGTCCAATCTTAATGATCCTCTCATTTTCTAAAATTGGTTTTAATAATGATAATACAGTTTGTAGATCATCATCTCCAAAATTGTTTATCGATTTTTCTTTATATCTAATTGGGATATAAAAACCTTTATCTTTTTCTGTTGAAATACTTAGACCAACAATTTCAGCCAACATTGGATCAATAGATGTAGTTTCTAAATCTATTGAAAGTGGTTTAGAGGGCTCAATGCTTTTAATGAATAACTTTAAGTCATCCTTATTTATTATAGTTATATAATCTTTTGTAGGCTCAATAGTTTCAGGGAGAATATCAATTTGTAAATTTGATAACTGTTTCAATAAACCAGAGAATTCAAATTGTTTAAATAGTTCAGCCAAAGCATCAATATCAATTTCGTTGCGAACCAATTGATCAATATTGCAATCCAATTCAACATTCGTGTCAATAGTTACTAATTCCTTACTAAGAATAGCATTTTCACGATTATTGAGTAAGCCCTCTCGAACTCGCTTATTACCTATTTTGTTTGCATTATCAAGTGATGCTTCTAAAGAATCGTATTCCAAAATTAGCTTTTTCGCTGATACTTTTCCAACTCCCGCAACTCCCGGTATATTATCTGACGAATCCCCCATTAGTCCCATTAAATCAATAATTTTATCCGGTGGCACACCCCATTTTTCTATTACACCGTCTCGATCAATTATTTGTGTTTCTAGATTTCGTCCAATGGAATTGTACATAAACGTATGATCGTTAATTAATTGCATAAAATCTTTGTCACCACTTACGATATACACGTCCAGATCGTGTTCCGATCCCCATCTTGCCAAAGTACCAATAATATCATCC
>JAHJCW010000002.1 GCA_018812885.1 bacterium
TTCCCGCACAAATGCAATATATTTACTGTCTGGTGACCATCGGTATGCATCAAATGAACCAAACTCTTCTTCATAAACCCATCCAAAATGTCCATTTAAAATATTATATGAACCGTCTTTTGTTAAACTAATTTCATTATTCGCATCCATATGTAAAACATAAAGATTATTATCATTCTTAAGGTAAGCTATAGCTTCACCATTCGGTGAAAACTTTACATTGCGTAAATAATTCCCATTGGCAATTTGCTTAACGGAGCCATTTTTTATATCATACATAAAATATATTGCTGACCTCGAATGGCGCCAGATTTTTTGTTGATTTGTAGCAAATAATAACTTTTTACTACTGGGATGAAAAGTATAATCTGATATTTTCAGATTTTTTCCATTGTATTCAAATTTGTCCTCTGACAGAAATAATGACGTATCACCTGTTGCTAAATTATACTTGTACAATGATTTTACTACCATCGTAGTATCCATGAACAAATATTCATCAGATTCAGGTATCCATTTCCACAGTCCAATTGATGCAACTTTATATGGAGGGTGAATAACTGCGTCTTCCAAAGTTAAATCTTTCCATTGTGCAGTAATTATGGAAACCATCATAAGCAGTAATAAAATCCGTATCTTTTTCATTTATATAACCCTCGTTTAATTTATTAAAGTTACCAAAATTCTTAGAAAATGGTAAGCGGTGAATGGTCAGAGGTGAGTAGTGAGTAGTTAGTGGTCATTACCCCCTCTACCAATCAACCATCACGCATCACACATCATACCTCAAACATCTTACATCTTGCATTGCCAAACCGAAGTCAATTGTCTAAATTCGCTCCCTATATTTATAAATAAAATTTAAAGGTAAACAATGGCTGTAATGACATCAATGCGGACAAAAATGCACATCGTTTTATGGGGTGTATTAATTCTATTTTTGCTAAGTATGACAGTTGGCGGACTAGTTGGGGGTGCTAATATTATAGATCAGTTACTTGGTAAAACTAATCCTGCTGAGGCAATCGGTGTAATTAACGGTGAAAAGATTTCGCCTGACTTCTTCAATCAATTGGTAAATCAACAATTAGATCAATATAGACAAAACGGACAAATCGTTAGTGACCAAATGCTTGAAAATATTCGTAATCAGGTATGGGACAATATCATTCAAGAAAATTTAGTTGCCGCTGCTATCAAAGATATGGGCATAACAGCAACTGATGAAGAAGTGATATTTCATTTGCAGAATAATCCTCCACAATTTTTAACAACTATGCCGGCTTTCCAAACTAACGGACAATTTGATATGCAAAAATATCTTGATGCTGTCAATAATCCGGAAGGTAATGAATGGGCTCCTGTTGAGCAAATAATGAAAAGTAATGTAATCCCCAATTATAAACTACAGAAAATGTTATATTCATCTATTTCAGTTACGGATTCTGAAGTTCGAGATGAATATATACGCAGAAATGTTGAATATACAATTGATGCAATCCATGTAGTCGAAAGCAATGTTGATCAAGCAGCTATAGAAGTAACTGACAATGAAATTAAACGTGCTTATAGCACTCGCAAAGATGAATTTGATCAGCCCGAATCAAGAAAATTACGCTTTGTGTATTGGAAAAAAGAATCATCTGCTAGGGACACTGTTTCTACCTATAATGATGCACTCGATATAATCGGACAAATCAATTCCGGAGCAGATTTTGCTGACTTAGCAAATTTGTATTCAGAAGATCCGGGAAATACAGATGCACAGAATTTACCACGTGGAGGCGACTTGGGTTGGTTTGAGCGCGGACAAATGGTAAAACCGTTTTCTGACGCAGCATTTAGCGCTAGGAAAGGTGACGTAGTTGGTCCTGTTTTATCCCAATTCGGATATCACATAATAAAAATCATTGATAAAAAAACTGTTAATGGCAAAGCCCAAGTTCATGGTGCTCATATTTTATTAAAAATAACTTTCGGAGCAGAATCCCGCGATGCATTGCGCCGTGATGCCACTCTATTCAGCTATGATGCTCAAGATTACGGATTTGATGCCGCTTTGGATACCCATTCTGTTGTCGCATCAGAATTCGCTGTTATCGAGGAGGGAATAAACATTAATCCAATCGGGCAGCTACGCAATGCGGCACGATTTGCATTCAATAGCACTATTGGTGAAGTATCGTCACCTATGGAAAATGATGATTATTATGCCGTATTTGTTTTGGAATCTATAACACCGAAAGGTCCATCACCGTTAAAAGATGTGGAGAATGTACTCAAACAAGATATTCGAAAAGATAAAATCGCAAATGCAACATTGAAATTAGCTTCTGAATTAAGATATCAAATTAATAAAGGCACAACATTCAGTGATATTGTAGCACAAAATAAAGGGTATGAATTAGTTACAAATGAGACAAATGTTCTTAATCGAGGTTTTGGTTCAGTCGGACGCAGTAATTTTGTGACAGGTGCATTGTTAAATGCCAAAGCAGGGAATGTTTTAGGTCCATTAAAAACTGCAAATGGTTATGCGCTAATTTTTGTTAAAAATGTATCTGAAATTGATCCTGATGAATATGAGATTCGTAAGGATATCTTAAAAAATAATCTGCTTACAAATAAGCAAAACCAAGTCTTTGAAAACTGGCTAAAAAAGTTAAAAGATGAAGCAGATATAGAAGATTTCCGTAAATATCATTATTAATCAATAATATATTAAATAAGAAGGGCTCCACTTGGAGCCCTTCTTTAGTTGAACCTTGCGAAGGTTTTAAA
>JAHJCW010000255.1 GCA_018812885.1 bacterium
CTGTGGTAGCTGCTCCTTTCCATCTAACGCTTGGTGGTGGATTTGAATTCATCGCTCCCGCCGCTCATCGCGTCGCTGCAGCTGAATTATATATTGGTGCTGTTGAAGTTGGTGTTGGATTAGTTCCTGGAGCTGGTGGTAACCTTAGATTGCTGTTGAATATTTCGGAAAATTCTGGAGCATCCGGTCTAAGGAATGCATTTCAAATATCTCAAAAAGCATTTGAAACAATCGGCTTTGCAAAAGTTGCAACAAGTGCAGATGAAGCTAAATTCATTGGATATTTGTTAAAAACTGATACAATTATTCTAAATAATGATCATAGAATTTGGAAAGCGAAGCAAAAAGCACTTGAGCTTATGAATGCATATGTTCCACCAAAATATCGTGATGATATCAAGTTACCAGGAATTGGTGGTCGTACAACAATAAAAATGGCAATTAAGGGCTTCAAAGCACAAGGGAAACTGTCAGATCACGATGAAGTAATCGGTAATAAATTGGCTTATATTCTTACCGGTGGCGATAAAGCAGGACTAACTAAAAGCGTTGATGAACAATATTTATTAGATATTGAACGTGAGGCCTTTATGTCTTTAGCTGCAGAACCATTATCGCAAGACAGGATTAGATTTATGCTAAAAAGAGGCAAACCTCTTCGCAACTAAATCGCATGTAATTAACAAAAAATACCTGCATCTATTATATTTGCAGGTATTTTTTTTTAGTAGTATCTTTTAGTTAATAATTAAATAATCGTAAATTGGGACTGTATTATCCTAATAAATAATTACATAAGTTTCATTTATTAAATAGTGAACAATTAACATCATTAATAATCAAATCAAGTGAGGAAATAAAATGAGTAATGGTAACATTAAAAACCGTTGGTTTGTGGTAGTCGGAGCGATATTGATCCAACTCTGTTTAGGTGCAATATATGCCTGGAGCGTATTCACAAAAGCATTAGTAGAATCGGGATGGACAAAAGCCCAGACACAAGCCGTTTTTGCAGCAGGGTTAGCACTCTTCGCAATTGTAATGGTTTTAGCAGGTAGAATGATGCCTAAAATAGGTCCAAGAAAATTATCTATATCCGGTGGTATTGTATTAGGACTTGGATACGTATTAGCCGGTATATTCGGAGCAGAAAACTTTTGGTCGACATTCATATTTGTAGGGATTATCGGTGGTTCGGGTATTGGACTTGCCTACGTCGTGCCTATTGCTGTCGGTATGCGATGGTTCCCAGATAAAAAAGGATTAATTACCGGATTAGCAGTAGCGGGATTTGGATTTGGTGCAATGCTTTGGGTTAAATTAGCAGGTACTTGGGGGAACTTAATCACTGCTTATGGTCTTAGTACAACATTCACAATCTATGGTGTTGTATTTTTTATCACCGTAATGATTGGTGGAATATGGATGGTATTCCCGCCGGACGGTTTTAAACCTCAAGGTTGGGTAGCTCCTGAAGAATCAAAAGACGCCAAAGTTAAAACCATAAAAGTACCTGATTTAGTTAGTTCTCAAATGCTAAAAACTCCTCAATATTACATGATTTTATTAACCTTTGCATTTGGCGCGAGTGCCGGTTTAATGAGCATTGGTCTGATGAAATTATTTCCAATGCAAGCATTAACAAGCTCGGGATTATCTGAAGGAGTTGCTGAGGGAATCGCAGGTACTGCGATGGCTGTATTCTTCTCATTGGCAAATGGTTTTGGTCGTATCGCATGGGGTGCAATTAGCGATAAACTTGGAAGACGTAATTCGATCATGGTGATGATGGCAACACAAGGAATTATGGTTATTCTTTTCCAATGGATGGCCGGGACACCCGCTTTATTATACCTCGGAGCAACGCTAATTGGATTCAATTTTGGCGGAAATTTTGCATTATTCCCAACAATTACAGCGGATACCTTTGGTACAAAGCATATCGGCCAAAACTATGGGTGGGTATTCTTGGCATATGGAATTGGTGGAATTTTTGGACCAATTTTAGGCGGTAAACTTGGTGATGCCGGTAACTTCCCGCTTGCATTTACAATCTGTGGTATTCTTTGTTTAGTTGCTGCAGGTATAATATCAATGGTCAAACCACCAAAAATTGCATAATTTAAATTACTAATTGAAAAAGCTCCCGTATTTCTGGGAGCTTTTTTATTGAATTGTAATGACACAAAAAATCATAAGCACGATATTAAATTAATGTTACGGCTTTACTAAAGATTCTTTAGTAAAGTAACTATCAGAGAGATTGATATTATACTTGATATCAGAAATATCCATTACAGTTTCTGAGCCTGTTTGGATATTTTTCATTATCATTTTTGAAGCAAAATTATATATCTCAAAATTTTGATAATCATTTACAGTTAAAATTTTAAGTAGCTTGTCATTCTTATCATAAAATTCTACTTTATGTAGTAACCAATCTTCACTGTCTATCCACGCTAAGCGACGTTTATACTGGGTTTGTGTATGGCCAATTACCTCAATTATATAACAATGTTTA
>JAHJCW010000256.1 GCA_018812885.1 bacterium
AATTAAAGACCCCCGACGATAAAATATTTTTCTTGACGAGGTTTTAAGACAGTAGGCATTGAGAGATTTGAACTCCCGATATTTGCCTTGTATGAGCAATATTTATTTAGAAAAAACTTCAAAAATATGCTATAACCTTACTACATATTTGTTAATTACTACCCACTTCTGTCATTATCGTTTATATTATAGTGAGAAATTAATGTATTGCTTATATAAATAACTATATTAGTTATTATCAATAATCGGATGTTAGTATTCTATCAAGAGTTTATTTTCCACGGCTGTGTGCATATGTGCTTTATATATATAAAAGACGCCTCGCCTACCGGCGTGGGTGGTAGGCGTGATGTACAATAATTGTGTTTTTAGTTCTATATACGTCTATTATAAAAGTAACTTATATAATTCAGGATTGTGATCCTTAATTGTATTGAAGAAATTTTCTTTATTCTCAGATCTTATTTCTAATAGTGTAGAAATGTTATCACTGTTTATTGATGACACATTCCAATAAAATATATTATTAGAAAATTCCTCATTTAGTATTATATCTAAATAATCAACAAGGACAACGACATATTTCGGAACAAATGCTATCGCTTGAGAATGTTGAGAAATATCATATTCTATATTAAATACAGAATTATGCGCTATTGGATTATTGCAAACAGTGGGGTCCTCAATCTGTATGATTTTATTATTAGAATCCGAGCCATATATTAATAATTTGGCGTTAATGTTGCTTGCCGGATTGGTGCCGAAATTTTTTAAATGTATTTTTACTTTATTAACTGTTAGAATTTTTCCTGGTATCTTTTCTATACTTCCCGGTAAGGATGGTGGAACTAACCAAGACCGTTTGGAGTTTTCTTGTATTCGTAATGATTCCCTTGATAGCCTATATGCACGAAAGGCTAAAAATACAGTTATTATTGCCCCCGCAGCTATTATCGCTTCTATGAATATTGTTATAAGATTTACACAATCTGTCTCTGCCATATCAAAAATTCCTTATTAAAAACTTGATTTTATTTTTTCAGGAAAATTTATTGATTGTTGAAAAATGGATTTCAATTACTGAATATACCTCCTATGATTGCACCAACGAGCAACGGTCCGATATGTGTTATTGCTAATACTACAACACTCGCGCCAGCGACAAGACCAATTAGAGGTAACCCGGAAAGAACTCCGGTTAATGAAGATACGAGTATTCCTAATATAATTGCCGGAAAGATTGCTGCGAGTATCGCATTACCTACACCGCCGGATTTTTTACCGCCTACAAGTCCGGCAATGAGTGGCCCAATAACAGGAAGCCAAAATAGTAATATTGAAATTAAAAACATCCAGAAAAATCCTCTCGTAACACTGCCTTTACTACTCATAAATCCTCCAATGACATATCTAATAATACAAGAACGCCCAGGTGTTTGACAATTATAATCGGATTAATCTATTTAGAGTTTATTTTACCCCTGTGGTGTATAAGAGTGATATATACATAATAAAGACCCTCGCCTACCAATGGCGTGGGTGGGTAGTTGTATTGGTATCCCAGCTGTATCCACATCAATAGGATACGTATACTCCTCTCGCTTGTAATTGTGGAATATAAGTGTTAATTGATGTTGCACTTAAAGGATTATTAATTAATTCAACATAATCACCAGTATTGATACCTTGATTTTGTACTAGCGGAAAAATATCAGTTATTTGATTGCCAGTTAAAGATAAACTAATGAGATTTATTAAATCTGCTAAAACACTAATATTAGTTATTTGATTATCAGATATACCTATTGCCACTAGATTCGTTAAACCCACTAGAGCACTAATATCGCTTATTTGATTATCAGATATACCTATTGCCACTAGATTCGTTAATCCTCCCAGAGCACTAATATCTACTATTTGATTATTCCATAGGTTTATATGTTCTATGTTAGTTAGACCGGCTAAGGCATTAATATCAGCAATTTGATTATCTTGTAGATAAAGATAAATTAGTTTTGTTAATCCTCCCAGAGCAACTATATCACTTATTTGATTATCCCATAGGCTTAGTTCAGAAAGATTGGATAAATCATTTAGCGCACTTACATCACTTATTTGATTTATAGAAAGGTCTATAATTTGAAGACTTGTTAATTCTCCAAATGCACTTATATCACTTATTTGATTATTTTGTAGATTAATATATATTAAATTAATCAGATTAGATAAAGGACTAATATCGCTTATTTGATTGCTCTGCAAGCTTAGAACTGTAAGATTATGTAATCCCGATAGAACGTTGATATCACTTATTTGATTATCCCATAGATGTATATTTGTAAGATTGGTTAGACCGGCTAAGACATTAATATCTTCAATTTGATTATTTGATAGGTTAAAAACTTCAAGATTTATTAAATCTGCTAAAACACTAATATCAGTTATTTGATTATCAGATAGGTTTAGATATGTAAGATTTGTTAAATCTCCTAAAGAACTAATATCGCTTATTTGATTTTTAGGTAACGATAGACCCGTAAGTTTTGGTAAATCTCCTAAAGAACTAATATCGCTTATTTGATTATCCCACAGATTAATAACTTCAAGATTTTCACAATATTCTATACCATCAATACTTATTATTCCCTTACTCCATCCTTCAAGGTATGTAATTGACGACATATCAGATTTAGTAATATCACCACTTGGTTTATTAAGTATTTCTCTAATTAATCCTTCAAAATTTATATCAGAAAAAGTTACAGCATTAGGATCGGACCCTGTGGGTGAACAAATATCGCAAGAAAAAAGAAGTAGAAAACAAAACAATAATATTAGAATTTTATGTAATGATTTCATTATATACATTTCTAAATACCATTATAACATTAAGTTTTATTATAATATTTAACAATAATAATCGGATTATTCAATTTAGAGTTTATTTTACCCCTGCGGTACGCAAGAGTGCTTTATATATATAGAAGACATCCCGCCTACCAATGGTGTATAGACCGGAGACATGATGTACAAGTGTTCGGAGACATAGTTAACACATTATTAAATTGGCATGAAAGACTTAACAAGGGAGTTATATCATGCCGTGGAAGGAAATATCGTTCATGTCTCAAAGATTTGAATTTATCACAATGGCGCTTAAGCCGGGAACAAATATGACCCAACTGTGCAAACGATATGATATTAGTCGTACTACCGGCTACAAATGGCTGTATCGGTTTGTAGAGGAAGATATTTACAGCTTGGAAGATCGTTGTCGCTGTCCGCTTCACAGTCCCAACAAAACCCCACACAAGACCGAACAGGCTGTATTAGCTATAAGACAGCTTCATCCATATTGGGGTGGCCGGAAGATTAAAACACGGTTGAGTCATCAGGGATACGAATTTGTTCCGTCTGCATCTACCATTACCGCGATACTGCGTCGTAATAGTCTTCTGGACGAAGCGGAAGCCATAAAGCATACGCCGTTTAAGCGGTTTGAATATGATCAACCTAATCAACTGTGGCAGATGGATTTTAAAGGGTATTTTTCTATCAATAGCAGTCATTGTTATCCTCTGACTATATTAGATGATCATTCCCGGTTTTCGATTGGGATCAGAGCCTGTACAAATGAAAGAAGATCGACGGTAAAAAACCAACTTATTCAGGTCTTCCGTACCTATGGATTGCCGGAACGGTTTTTAGTAGATAACGGTTCGCCTTGGGGTTCTAGAGACGATTTTCGGTATACCAAACTAACGGCATGGTTAACTCGTCTTGGGGTTGACATAAGCCACTCCAGACCCTATCATCCACAGACAATGGGAAAAGATGAACGATTCCATCGTACTTTGAAAGTGGAAGTGCTGCACAATCAGGTGTTTGATACAATCGATGAGGTACAAATGAGATTTGATAAATGGCGGAATATCTATAATCTCGAACGACCCCATGAAGCCTTGGGAATGGATGTGCCTGCCAGTCGTTATGAACCCAGTAAGCGGATGTATCCTGAAACATTACCGAATATAGAATATGGGCCTGATGATTATGTGCGTAAAGTCCAGCATAAAGGTGAAATTTGTTTTAAAGGAAAAATATTCGAATTAGGAAAAGCCTTTGTAAAATATCCAGTTGCTATAAAACCAACCCTTAAGGATGGCATCTTTAATGTGTTTTTCTGTCATAAGAAAATCAAACAAATTGATTTGAGAAACTCATGGAAATAATTCTTAATAACCGTACACTATGTCCCTGGTCTATACACGCTTGGCGTGGGTGGGTCGATTTATGGTTATATTTGACTAAGTATGACTAAGTGTGACTAAATTGACTTAACTATTAAAAACACAAAACCCCGTCGTTAAACAGGGTTTATTAAGGGTGGGCGTTGAGAGATTTGAACTCCCGACATCTGCCTTGTAAGGGCAGCGCTCTGACCAGCTGAGCTAAACGCCCAATATTTGTATATTTTAATTAACTTTTCTAAATGTTCACCAATCATAGTCCTGATTGAGCGGGACAACGATTGACTCAAAATAACGGGTCGAAAATTACACCTAATATATTATTTTGCCTCCTCCTTTTTCACGTCAGCCATTTTTATTACAGGTATTGCAATTTCTATTACGTCTTTCATATCGCTTGCAAACATAAATTCTAAATCTTTTTTAATATGCTCCGGAATCTCTTCTAAATCCTTTTGGTTATGGGAAGGAAGAATTATTGATTTAACTCCCAAACGATGTGCTGCAGTAACTTTCTCCTTAACTCCGCCAATCGGTAATACATTACCACGCAATGTAATTTCGCCTGTCATTGCTAAATGATCTTTAACCGATTTATTTGATAGTAAAGATACCAATGCAGTAAATATTCCTACACCGGCTGATGGTCCATCTTTAGGTATCGCACCGGCGGGTACATGGATGTGGATATCTGTTTCTTTGTAAAAATCCTCATCAATTCCAAATAATTTTGCGTGCGATCTAACATAAGTCAATGCGGCTGTAGCCGATTCCTTCATTACGTCGCCCAACTTACCGGTAAGTGTTAATTTGCCATTGCCCTTCATTTTTGATGCTTCAATAAATAAAATGTCACCACCAGCCATTGTCCACGCCAAGCCTATGACAATACCCGGTTTTGTAGTTCTTTCTGCAATGTCAGAATAAAATCTTTGTGCACCAAGATAATCGGTAACCTGATTTTTGGTTATTTTAATTTTCCCGGCTTTTTTCTCTACTTTATCACGCGCAACTTTACGCAACACATTTGCGATTTCTCTTTCAAGATTTCTTACACCGGCTTCACGAGTATATGAACTGATTAATTCTTTAATCCCAGGAACTTCAAAACTAACATCTTTATCTGTCAATCCATTTTCTTCAATTTGTTTGGGAATTAGATGTCTTTGTGCAATATTGATTTTTTCATCCTCTATATAACCTGTAAAGTCTAAAATTTCCATACGATCTTGTAAGGCAGGAGGAATTGCATCTTTAAAATTACCGGTTGCAATAAACATTACATTACTTAAATCAAAATCCACTTCAAGATAGTGATCACTGAATGAGAAATTTTGCTCTGGATCTAGCACTTCTAATAAAGCTGAAGATGGATCGCCACGAAAATCATTTCCAATTTTATCGATTTCATCTAGCATAAATATCGGATTATTAGAACCTGCTTTTTTTATTGATTG
>JAHJCW010000257.1 GCA_018812885.1 bacterium
AGATATCTGGTGTGAGGATTCTGAAATTGACTCAATTTACAATTTAATTAGCGGAAAACATCCACAGTTGTCTGTTTATAAGAAACAAGATATTCCCAAACGATTGCACTACTCTAATAATCGGAGAATTGCGCCTATAGTTGGTATTTTAGATAACGGTTGGAGTTTAACCACCCACGAATATTTTGAATCTCATCAATCACACTATGGCGGAGGAACGCACGGTTATGACCCCGCCAATCCTGATATGCACGCTTTTTTCTTAGCTCATGGACCGGCATTTAATTCAGGAACTACTGTTCCCGCCTTTGAAAATATTCAGCTTTATAATTTAATGGCTAAGGTTTTAGAGATTGATCCATCACCAAACGATGGAGATTTTTCTAAAATATCAAATGTATTAAAATAAAATTCCTTTCTAAATAAATTATATTTGCAATGGCATTCCGCACCCCCTAACTTACCGACCGGTAAGTAACCACATTATGACAAAAATAGAATCAGTTAAAGAAACCATTTTAAAAGAAGCTGCATCGTTATTCTCCGAACAGGGCTATGAACGTACTTCAATGCGAGAGATCGCAAAAAGAGCTGGCGTATCAAAACCGGCCATTTATTACCATTTTGCAAACAAACAATCTTTATTTGAAGAATTAGTAAACATTTTTTTTGAGATATCAAAACAAGGAATGAAAGAAATCGCCAATTCCGACCGGGATCCTATTCAGCAGCTAAAAGATTTAGCGATCGCACGTTTTAAATCAACTAAAGAAAACCCTGAAATGATGCGTTTTATTTATGATTTGACAGCGGGAAATTTCCATAAAACAATAGACCTTGATCACAAGCAGGTATTTAGCAAACATCAACAATGGTTCGGTCAAATTATTAACAATGGTAAACGACTAGGACTTTTAAAACAAGATTTAGATGAAATTGATTTCACTATGATATATATGGGAACAATCAATATGTATATAATGAACTATCTAAAGGGTTATACAAAAGATTTGGACGATCAAAAAGCTAAACAAGTTGTTAGTCTTTTATTAAATGGTATAAAGAAATAAAATTTGGAGTTGTGTATATGAAAAAACAAAAAATATTTCTATCGGTATTATTGCTTTTATTTTTTTCTATCAATTCTTTAGTCGCTCAAACTTTAGAATTAGATATAAATAAAGCGCAAAAGATCGCATTAGAAAACAATATTCAATATAAACTTGCGGAAGAAGCTTTATCTAAAGCCAAAGCTCAGGTAACTGAGGCTCGCGGTGGCATGCTTCCATCGCTCAGCGCATTTTCACAATATCAAAGAGCTTGGGAATTGCCTACAGTAATTTTTGATGATCCATTTAGTGACGGTAAAATTGAATTTAAAATGGGGACAGAACATTCATTGGTTTATGGTCTGAGCTTTCAACAGCCAATATTCTTAGGTGGGGCTATTTGGAATGGTTATAAAATGGCAAAACATGGGTATATAATCACTGAAGCCTCGCTCGAATCCACAAAACAAAATGTACTTTTACAATCAACATCTGCTTACTATGGTCTGTTATTTTCAAAATCAGTAGTTCGGGTTATGGAACAAGCATACGAAACAGCCCAAGAAAATCTTGACCAGGTAAACAAGATTCGCGCTGTTGGACAGGCTTCAGATTTTGACGTCCTGCGTGCTGAAGTACAATTGGCCAATTTAAAACCAACTTTGACTTCAGCAATAAACAACTCGAAGTTAGCGGAATCACAATTATCAATGATTCTCGGATTAGATAACAATCCAAAAATAATTACATTAGACAGTTTAACATTTGCACCTCATGATTTCAGTGGACTTACAGTGGAAGATTTAAATAATCGTGCATTACAAAATCGACCTGACATTAAAATTATGGATGAGCAAAAACGCATCTTGCAAAGACAAGTAACATTAGCCCGGTCAGCCATTTTGCCAAGTCTGGTTTTCGGCACCAATTATCAATTTCAGGGACAACGTGATGATTTTGAATTCACCGGTGACGATTTTTACAAAGCTTTCAATTCCTCCATTAGTTTGAGTGTGCCACTATTTACCGGATTCCAAAAAATCGGAAAAATTCAACAGGCAAAAGCTGGAGTTCGGGAAGCCGACTACCAAATTGATGCCTTATATCAAGCTGTAAATCTAGAAATTGAAACTGCCTATCTAGCAATAACCGAGAAAGAACAATCAGTTGCTACGCAGTCAAAAATTATTGACCAGGCAAAAGAAGCATTGCGTCTAGCCCGGTTGCGATACGCCGAAGGACTTAGTACCCAGTTAGATCTTATGTATGCTGAAGGTGCCCTCAATCAGGCACGCATGAATTACCAGCAATCATTATTCGATTATAATATTGCCATAGCTCAATTAAAAAAAGCATTAAATGAATTATAGGAGACAAAAGATGAAATATCTATTTAAGACATTTTCAATCATTTTATTATCATTATTAATTATCAATTGTAGTGGTAAAAAGGAATCTGAATCAGAGAAAACAACCGCGATTGCCGTTGCAACTGAAGAAGTAAAGAACCAAGACATTCAGGGCGTATTAGAATTTTTTGGGAATATCAGCGGAGATCAGTCGGTAAAAGTATTTTCAACAGTGCCAAATCGTGTTACCAATATCTACGTTGATATTGGAGACCGGGTAAGTAAGGGACAGCTGTTGGCTACAATTAATGCTGATAAAATTTCGGATGCCGTTACTCAGGCAGAAGCCGGTCTGGAAGCAACCCAATCTCAATACAATACTACCGAAGCTGAATTTCAACGCGTACAAAAATTGTACGATGAAAACGTTGTAAGCCAATCGCATTATGATGCAGTAAAAACACAAGAGATGCATCAAAATCCGCAGTTAAACAAATGGAAGCTGCCCTTTCTGCAGCTCGTAGTCAATACCAAGACACACGTATTGCATCGCCTATTGCAGGTGTTATTTCCATGAAAAATTATGAATTAGGCGA
>JAHJCW010000258.1 GCA_018812885.1 bacterium
CAAATTAATTATTTTATTTTTCAATTTACTTGAATATATGGTGAGTAAATAGCTTGTTATATGCAAGATATTTAATTCCAAATTCTGTTTTGTAAGATACAGGTTATTAAATTTATAAAATGGATTTACAATACCTTTATTTACAAAAAATAAATGTTTTTTTACATGGAACGGTATTGTTTCTAAGTGTTGTTTATAGGCAGTAATTACAGAAATTGGTTTAAAATTAGAATTTGCCAGTAATTCTTTTTTAATATAAAACGCATTTCCGGTAAAACAGACTAATTCATATCCTTTTCTATTTGCTATATTCATAAAATACTGTAAAGGTTGTCCAATATTATTTTTAGCTATTTCTCTTGGAATTTTTAACGTATCGTCTGGAGAATGACCAGTATTAACTTCAATACAAATAACCTGAGGATAAAAATCCAAGCTTTCAAATATCTCATAATCTAATCCGTCAATATCAATACTGAGGAAATCTATGGTATTTTTCTCATCTTCAGTTAAAATCTTACTAAGACTGAATTCCATATTATCGACAAAATTATTTACGCAGCGTACAACGGCAGTATCTCCATAGGTCTTTAACAATTCTTTAAATTTTACTGGATCACCTTCAATCATGATGGCATTCCAGTTATGCTTTACAATCAGATTTCTGCAATTACTTGCCCAAATACCATCCCAAGCACCGAATTCACAACAAAGATTAGATCTGGGTTTTATTTCTGAAAATATTTTTTCTATTATCCCGTCTTCACCATTTTCTGAAAAAATATTATTTTGGTAAGTCATTAGGTTGTTTTTATCAACATTCATGGATATTATTAATAAAAGTACTAAAAGTTACATTAGGTACTTGGAAGATTGACAACTATTTTACAATTTTATTGTCTAAAACAAATATTAATTAAACCAAATATAGAGGATAAATATGTTGAATATAGAGTTAAGCGAATGGAAATCCCGACTTCAGTCGGGAAAATTCCGATTTTTATCAGGGAAAAGACTAATCAGTTTAATAATTGTTGTATCCATTTCCAGTTTTGTATTTGCTGACGAAGGTATGTGGACAATGGATCAAATAGATAAACTTGACCTCGAGAAAAAGGGACTGAAAATTCCATTGAAGGAGGTATATAATCCTGATGGTACATCCCTTTTTAATGCAATTGTTAATCTTGGTGGAGGAACATCAGAATTTGTTTCTGCCAACGGATTGATATTAACAAATCATCACGTTGCCTATGGTGCTGTACAACGCGCTTCAACACAAGGTACAGATTACCTCACTAATGGTTTTTTAGCAAATTCACTTGAGGAAGAAATTCAAGCACCCGGATCTTCAGCAATGATAATAGACGAAATCCGTGATGTAACAAACGAAGTAATAATGGCTGGTGCTAAAATTAAAAATCTAGTAAAACGCCAGAAAGCACTTGATGCTAAAATCCAAGCTATTACTGATGCCATTGAAGAAGGTAAAGAGGATGTTACAGCCCGCATTGCTGCGATGTATGAAGGTCAGCAATATTTATTATATATTTATAAGCGGTTTGATGATGTTCGCATAGTATATATGCCGCCATTAGCAATTGGTAACTATGGTGCTGATATCGATAATTGGATGTGGCCGCGTCATACCGGTGATTTCGCTTATGCTCGCGTCTATGTTTCACCCGATGGAATTGGACGTAAATATGATCCTGAAAATGTTCCTTATAAACCTAAGAAATGGTTAAAGATATCAACTCGCAATTTAAATAATGGTGATTTTACAATGGTAATGGGTTTCCCAGGACAGACATCACGTTATCGTACATCCCACTCGGTTAAATACAATCGTGAACTTTATTATCCCGATTGGCTTAAAATTGCAGGTGATATTATCAATATTTTAGAGAAAGCGGGTGAAGAGTCACCGGGAGCAGCGATGGCGGTTGCAGGACAGCGCAAAGGAATTGCCAATTATCAAAAAAAATGGGGCGGTACAGTTGCGTCTATGGATAAATGCGATTTTCTAAATGAAACTTTCAAGCAAGAACAGAAATTTAAGCAGTCTATTAATTCCGATCGTAAATTAAAGAAAAAATACGGAAACATCTTAGACGATATAGGCACTCTTTATAAGGATCAAATTGCTAATAAAAAACATGATGATTTATTGAATTATTTTGGTGGTTATTGGGGTTTCATAGGTACAATTCCAGCTGTTGCGAATAATATATACTATGTAGCCAAAGAGCGTGAAAAACCCGCAATCGAGCGTGACCCAAATTTTTCTGAAAAAGATGTACAAAGAAATATTGAAAGACTGCATTATAGATATATGGGTTTTTATGAACCAGCACAAAAGCAACTTTTTAAATATTTCCTAGAAAAATCAGAAAAATTACCGGTAAATAATCGTGTAAAAGGAATTGATGAAGTATTAGCAAAAAACAATATGACAGCAGCTGAATATGTGGATTTTGCATTTGAAAATACCAAGTTGAAAGATACTGAATATGTAAAAACGTTGATCAACTTGAAATCCGCTGAGATGGTAAAATTAGACGACCCCTTTATTAATCTTGCAAAAGCGATTTATGTGGAAAATGAAGCATCTCGAAAGCGTAATGAGAAGTACGGTGCAGAAATTACTGAACTTCGTAAGAATTATATGGAAGCTTTACGGTTAATGAGCGATGAGGCTGTTTATCCTGACGCAAATAGTTCAATCCGCTTTACTTACGGTGATGTGGAAGGTTATAAACCGCGTGATGCCGTGCAGTACACTCCATTCACAACACTGGGTGGCGCAATTGAGAAAGATACCGGTGTAAGTCCGTTCGATATGCCTGCTAAATTAAAAGAGTTATATAAAGCACGGGATTATGGCAATTGGGCTGATCCTGATTTAAACGATATGCCGATAGCATTCTTGCACACCACCGATATTACCAATGGTAATAGTGGAAGTCCTGTATTGAACGCTTATGGTGAAATGATAGGAATTGCATTTGATGGCAATTTAGAAGCGATGTTATCCGATTGGAAATTTGATCCGGCAATTCAACGAACTATTTCAGTAGATATTCGATATGTCATGTTCGTAACTGAAAAATATGCCGGTGCAGATTATCTTTTAGAAGAAATGGGATTGAAGTAAATTAGAAAAGTGGTGAATAGTTAATGGTAGAATGGTTTAAAGAATATTAATTAGTACCATTCTACCACTTCACCGTTATGGCAATCACCAATCTACCAAACTATTTCCGTTCGTATTTCCCCATCAATTCTGATTTTCCGAGAACATGGTTTCCTATTGCATGCAACAGATCATCCAGTTGCGCAGATGAATCTAAAGCTAAGACCTTATCAAGTGCATAAATTGTGAAATAGTAGCGATGCGGACCGTGTCCAACGGGCGGACAAGGACCTCCATATCCGATACGTCCCCAACTATTAGTTCCTTGAGTAAATTGAGATTGATTAGCGGGGCTAATATTCTTTGGTAACGATTTCAAATCTACCGGAATATTCCAAGCAATCCAGTGAATCCAATCGCCCATTGGAGCATCGGGATCTACACAAGTTAATGCAAAACTCTTAGTTCCGGTTGGTACATTATCCCATTTTAAGTATGGTGAGGAATCTTTACCTTCGCAGGAATATTCGCTTGGAATAAGTGCTTCATTAGTAAAAGCATCAGAGGATAATTTCATTTTATTCATATTTTTCTCCTGACAATTAATTAGTAACATAGATAAAATGTTTATAAATAATAGTGAACGAATTATCATGTTTACCTCAAATATTTATTATAATTACGCTTAAAATTTACAAAAAAAAGAGCTATATTTTTTATCGAATCGTAATGAAATAAACTTGTAATATATAATAATCATAAAATCACTATAATGCGTTTACTAATAATATATGGAATAATCCTACAATTTGTTTTTTCACAGCAGATAGAAGAATCAAATTTAAAATGTTCCCATAGCAGGACTGCCAAAGCGATGATCACAAATTATTCCGCGCCAACTGCCGCACAAGGTGATTTTGATGTTACTTTTTATGATATTGATCTGAAGATTGACCCTGCTACAGAAACTATTTCAGGAATTGTGGGTGTTAAGGGTATTTCCGTTGTACCTGCTTTAAATATAGTGGAACTGGATTTATACTCAGGATTAAATGTTGAATCGGTAAAAAATTATCAGGATGTTGATTTGAATTACACACATAATTCTAACCTATTGACTGTAACATTGGATAATCCGGTTAGTAATGGAAATAGTTTTGACATAATAATTTATTATGATGGAAAACCACAATCTTCTGGTTTTGGATCTTTTGGATTTGATGAACATAATGGTGAACCGATGATTTGGAGTTTAAGTGAACCCTATAGTGCGCGTGATTGGTGGCCCTGCAAAGACACTCCAAACGATAAAGCTGATTCGGTGAATATATCACTTGAAGTTCCAACCGGCTTAATTGCTGCGTCAAATGGTAAATTAGTTGATACTGAAATTATCGGAAATTGGACCATCTATTATTGGCAGGAACGCTATCCGATTGCTACGTATCTTGTTTCGGCGGCTATTCATCCCTACACTGTATTTTATGATTGGTATAAATATAGTCCAACCGATTCTATGCGGCTAGAATATTATGTATTCCCGGATCATTATGATTATGTTCAACACAATTATTCAAAGACGAAAGACATGATTGCAGCAATGGCACAAAGATTTGGTGAATATCCATTTATTGATGAGAAATACGGTCACGCTGAATTTGTTTGGGGCGGTGGAATGGAGCATCAAACAATTACAAGTCTTGGTGGATATAGTGAAGGGCTAATTGCACATGAATTGGGTCATCAATGGTGGGGTGATGTGGTTACTTGCGCTAATTTTCATGATATTTGGTTGAATGAAGGATTTGCAACCTATAGTGAAGCATTGTGGTACGAAATACGTGATAATGATATTAATTCATTGCACAATGAGATGGCAGATAATAGAAACTATTATTTTACTTATCCTGAAGGTAGAAATGGTCCTTTTGATGATAGTCGGTTATTTGTTGCTGATACATCAAATATTTTCCGAATTTTTGACTCTTCATTATCTTATGCAAAGGCTTCATGGGTATTACATATGCTGCGACATGTTATAGGTGATTCCGCATTTTTTAACGGATTACAAGAATATGGGAATCGCTACCGATTTAAATCGGCGGTAACTAAGCAATTTAGTGACATAATGGAGGAAGTTTCGGGGAAAGATTTAGAATCTTTTTTCCTGCGTTGGATCTACGGTGAGTTTTATCCTATCTATAATGTTACTTATAATTTTTCGAATGATTCATTATTTGTATTAATTGACCAGACTCAAGCAAGTGAAGTCTTTGAAATGCCGATTGATATAAAAGCAACTTTCACTGATAATAATGAGCAATTATGGATAGTTCAAAATTCAAAAAGGCTTGAATCTTATGCTCTACCATTACCAATCGGTAAAATTATTAATAGGATAGAAATAGATCCTGATGAATGGATATTGAAAAAAATTGTGGGAGTTAATTTAGATACTACCAATAATATCATAATTCCACAGGAATTTCATTTGTATCCGGTTTATCCAAATCCATTTAATGCCGGAGTTAATATCCGGTTTACTTTAGAAAATGAGGGAGAGGTACAGCTCAATATTTTTGATATTAAAGGAAATAAGATTTGGCATCAATCAACTAAGTTTACGGAAGGTACTCATTTAATTAAATGGGATGGTAAAAACCAACTTGGCAATCAAGTACCGAGCGGAACTTATGTTGTAGAAGCGAGTAATGGGACTTTAATCAAAACAAGAAAAATGTTATTATTAAAATA
>JAHJCW010000259.1 GCA_018812885.1 bacterium
CAAAGACACTGGATCAATATCGATGTTAATTTTTACACCGCCTCCAATCTTTTTATCTAACAAATTATTCCTTAAATATTGATGTAACTTCCTGCCGTTTGGATCTACTTCCTTTAATGATTTAAATACGATCTGCATTCTATATTTACCTCTTAGGCGTTCCCGATAACACCAAGCCGGTCCCAGAATTTCTAATCCTTTAAATTTCTTTTGAAAACTATTTCGTATCGAATTAGCCGTTTTGTCAACATTGCTTTTTTTAATTCCCGTAAACTCAGCTTTGGCAAGCCAGTTAAAGGGCGGATAATTCAATTCTTTTCGTTCGCCAATCATAATATTGTAATATTTTTTTAAATCTAATCTTGCGGCATATCTGATCACAGGATTATCGGCATTATATGTTTGAATAACAACTTCTCCTTGAATTTTTCTTCTCCCGGAACGCCCGGCGGCTTGATATATCAATTGAAATGATCTTTCCCCAGAGCGAAAATCCGGTAGAAACAAACCCATATCAGCATTAATGACACCAACTAGCGTAACATTGTCAAAGTCAAGTCCCTTCGCAATCATCTGCGTACCTAATAATATGTCAATTTTGCCATTTTTAAAATTTTTTAAAGTTGTAGTCAGTGTTTTGCCTGATCTTGTTGTATCCATATCCAGGCGCGCAACCTTTGCCTTCGGAAATGTCTCTCGAATAACATCCTCTACCTTTTGTGTTCCGGTTCCCGATAGCGCCAGATTACTACTATCACAATGATTACACTGCTGCGGTATTTTAGTTTGCAAGTATCCACAAAAATGGCATTGTAAATTTTCGCCTACGCGATGATAGGTAAGCGGTATACTACACGTTGGACAAATAATCATTTCTCCACAATCTCGGCAACGATAGATAGGAGCGTAGCCTCGACGATTTTGCAATAATATTATTTGTTCCTTCTTTTTTATTCTCTGCTCTATTTTTTGCTGCAAGGAACTAGATAAAATTTGTCCAATTTTGCCCGTTTCTTCCTGTTCTTTAATCATGTCAACCACCTTCACAACCGGGTAGGCGGCATCATTAAATCTTTCCGGCATGTAACAATAATCAAGTTTCCCAATTATTTGATTGTAATAGCTCTCAAGGCTTGGTGTAGCGCTAACTAGTATCACTGCTGCATTTTGAAGTTTGCCACGCACCAGAGCAACGTCCCTTGCCTGGTATCGCGGATCAGGCGCTTCTTGCTTATAAGACGTTTCCTGTTCTTCGTCTACAACAATCAAACCTAAATTTATTAAAGGAGCAAATATCGCACTGCGGGCTCCGACAATAACTTGATATTTTCCATTGCAAATGTTTGTCCATGTCAAAGCTCTTGTCGCCCCGGTCAATTTTGAGTGCCATAGCCCCACTTTATCACCAAAAACTGCTCGGAAACGTCCTGCTATCTGTGGGGTTAGGGCAATTTCAGGCAATAATATGATAATTGACTTACCCTTTTCTAACATTTCCTGTGCAATTTTAATGTATACTTCCGTTTTGCCACTGCCAGTAACACCGTGCAATAACATACCGTTATATCTTTTCTCTTCTATATATTTTTCGATTTTATTTACTGCAGCAGTTTGCGAATCTGAAAAGTGTATTTCTTTATGAATAGGATCAAATTCAAAATCCTTTGCGGGGGGAATAGATTCTTCTTTAAACAATTTTACTAACCCTTTTTTTTCTAAACTCTTACAAACTGTTAATGGACTTGCGACCAATTCATTTAATTCAGAAATCGATATTGGTTCTTTGTACTTATTTAACCTGCTCAGAACATTTGCTTGAGCCGGTGCGCTCTTTTGTAAATTGTCAGGAAGGACTATATCTTGTCTGGCTTGTACCATCCATCGCTCTTGTGGCTTATATTTGACAGATAGATTAGCAGGAATTACCGTAGCTGCTTTGCCAAGCGGCACCATATAATAATTACTTATCCACTGTATTAATTGCCATAGAGTATCATCAAGAATCGGCGTGTCATCAATAACCTCTGATATTTTTTTTATTTTACCCGTGAAAGATACATCATTTTGTAATTTGACTATAATTCCCGGTAAAATCCGCTTCCCCAGCGGGGCACGAACTCGCACTCCGACGCTTACAATTTCGATAAATTGTTTAGGAATTTTATAAGTAAAAACCTGATATTGTGAGATTGGAAATGCTACATCAACAAACATAATAGTTGAAAATAGATTATTGCCGACCCTCATAGCAATACAATTATTTTACAATCTGATTAATATTTAGTTTAAAGCAAATTTGTCATCAGTACTTTAGAAACTATTTTATTAATTATGGATAAAAATTAATCCCCCAAAGCGGTGAGGCATTTCTCCGGGGGATTTTTTGGGAAGGGAGTAATATTTTAAGCTTTAATTATGTATAATTTTATTCCCGGTTGTAAATCGTCTGATACTTTTATTGGTATGTTATACACACCCAATGCTTTTATTGGCTCTTCAAGTAAAATCATATGTCGATCAATGTCCAAACCCTTTTCCAATAAAGCTTTGTGAATATCCTGCGTTGTAACAGCGCCAAATAGTTTTTCTTCTTCACCTACCTGCATCTCTATTGTCAATTCTATTTTTGCGAGAGAACTTGCAATTTTTTGATTGGCAATATTGGCACGTTCCTTACGAGCCACAGCAACATTTTTTTTCTCCTCAGCTAATGCCATGTTACGTTTTGATGCCCTTAAAGCCAATCCCAATGGTGCCAAATAATTCCTGGCATAACCTGGTTTGACATTTACAATATCACCCGCTGTACCTAATCCTTCAACATCTTTTAATAATATTACGTCCATATCTAAATCCTATTTTTTCGGTTTTTAGGCTAATTTAGCCGTCAACACTAACGTTCGTAAATGGCATAAGGGCAATATTCCTAGACTGCTTAATCGCTCGTACTAATTGGCGATGTATCTTGGCGCTTGAACCCGTTACCCTACGCGGGATAATTTTACCCTGGTCTGTTACAAATCTTCTCAACAATTTTACATCTTTATAATCAACAAATGTGATACCATTTTCTTTAAAGTAACAATACTTTTTCTTAGTTGTAAATGTCATTATTTGTTTTCCTCTTTGATTTCTTGTTCGCTTTCAGATTCACCTATATCACTTTTATCATCCTTTTCTGCCAATTCAGTCTTTTCTGTCTCGTCTATACCCTCAGTATCATCTGCATCTTCTTCATCCTCAAGATTGTCTATAGAATCGTTTTCCAGCATTTCGAGATTTTCATCTTCTATTGAATCAGTTTTGTCAACAATCAGTTCAATGTTTTCTACCTTAGCAGGTTCCTCGTCCAATCTTACGAGTTGATGTCTAATTACTGACTTTTTAAGTATCAAAGATCGCTCAAATTCTTTTAGAAAATCAAACTGTTCTGCACTAAATTGCAATAATATATATGTTCCATATTTATTGTTTTTTATGGGGTATGCTAATCGCTTTTTCCCCCACAAGTTGTGATTTATGATTGAAACTTTATATTCGTTAATCTCATTTCCAATCTCGTCAATAATGTTTTTTACTTTATCATCTTCTAAATTTGGATTAACAATATATAATAATTCGTAATATCTCATTTATTCTCCTTAGTCTAAAGTGACTATATCATAGCAATCAGCGGTGCAATTACCAATGACACCACTGACATTAATTTTATTAATATATTTAAAGATGGTCCTGATGTATCTTTAAATGGATCTCCCACCGTATCTCCGACTACAGCAGCTTTATGTGCATCTGAACCTTTAAAATATTTTTTCCCATTTATCTCAACACCATTTTCTATCATCTTTTTAGCGTTATCCCATGCAGCTCCGGCATTGGATTGGAATATTGCCATCAATACACCTGTCACGGTAACACCAGCTAATAATCCCCCTAATGTTTCTGCTCCGAAAATAAATCCAACAGCAATTGGTGTTAATATTGCCAACAGTCCCGGTAGCGCCATTTGTCGAATGGCAGCTGTTGTAGAAATTTCCACACATTTACTATGATCCGCCTTTGTTAAAGCATTATGAAAAACATTTTTTTCTTCAGAGTTTGCTTTGTCCATGTCTGAATCATATTTTTTCATGATTTTTAATGCTGCTACTAACTCAGGAATTTCTTTAAATTGTCTGCGGACTTCTTCAATCATAGACATGGCAGCTCGTCCAACGGCACCTATTAAAAATGAAGAAAATAGAAAGGGTAACATGGCTCCTACAAATAAACCCGCCATTACACTAGCATTTGTTATATCAATATTAACCATGGCGGCAGTTTCTTCCCACCCGGCTGCAATTCGTGTAATATAAATCGATGTTCTAAATGCCGCAAAAAGTGCTAAGGCTGTTAAAGCCGCAGAACCGATTGCAAAACCCTTCCCGATTGCCGCGGTTGTGTTACCAACTGCATCTAACTTATCAGTACGGCCACGTACTTCTTTTGGCAATTCTGCCATTTCAGCGATGCCACCGGCATTGTCAGAAATTGGCCCATACGCATCTATTGCTAATTGAATTCCGGTATTAGCTAACATTCCTACAGCAGCCATTGCAATTCCATACAATCCTGCAAAATAGTACGATGCCATAATCGCAACTGCGATAATCATAACCGGAATTGCGGTTGATTGCATTCCAACGCCTAATCCTGCAATTATATTTGTTGCAGCGCCCGTTAAAGATTGTTTACTAATAGACTTAACTGGCTTTCCGTCAATTCCCGTATAATATTCAGTTATAGATCCAATTCCAATACCCGCAGCTAAACCAACCAATGTTGCAAAAAACACTCCTAAACTTGTATAGCCAACACCGCTTAGAACAAAATCGCTCGGTAAAATGGCAGTAATTATAAAATAAATTACTACTATCATTAGAGCCGATGAGCCAAAATACCCTCGATTTAATCCTTTTTGCGGATTGCCACCCTCTTTAACAGATACTAGAAATGTCCCGATTATTGAAACAATTACTCCGGCACCAGCTAAAAGCAATGGCAATAAAACAAAATCTAACTCAAATTTTCCGGATACTAAAATACTAGCACCTAAAATCATCGAGCCGATAATCGCTCCGACATAAGACTCAAACAAATCAGCACCCATACCAGCAACATCCCCAACATTGTCCCCTACATTATCGGCAATTGTAGCCGGGTTTAAAGGATGATCTTCGGGAATTCCTGCTTCTACCTTTCCTACAAGATCAGCTCCCACGTCTGCAGCTTTAGTATAAATTCCTCCACTAACACGCGCGAAAAGTGCTATAGAAGACGCACCTAACGAGAATCCTGAAATAACATTTAAAACAATAATAATATTATCAAAATATGATTGATAAAAGAGAAATAAAGAGCCAAGCCCTATAACGCCAAGCCCCACAACGCTTAATCCCATTACTGAGCCACCCGTAAAAGCGACCTTTAAACCTTGCGTTAAACTAGTACGTGCTGCTTGAGTAGTACGATTATTAGATTTGGTAGCTACCCGCATGCCAATAAATCCTGCTAATCCTGAGGCTAAGGCACCAATAACAAATGACAGGGATATCAAAATACTGGAGTCAGATTTTCCATAATTTGCGAAACCAAGCAAAATAGCAACTGCCATTACGAAAATTGACAATACTTTGTATTCGGCCTTTAAAAACGCCATTGCCCCCTTTGCTATATTGCCACCGATCAACTTCATTGCATCTGTTCCTTCATCTTGCTTACTAATCCAGCTTGTTTTCCAAAGGCTGTATAATAGTGCAATAACACCCGAAAGAATCACCAAATAAATCATATTTCCATTATCCATTAATTATCTCCTCGGTTTTTTCAATTCGATTAAATTCACTCATAGCTCTGCTCAATCCATTATTAAGAATACTAAAAATTGCATCTGCAGTTCTGTGTACCATTTCCTCTGCCAATTGTTGATCTTGCTTACGAAAGGGTTTTAACACATATTTTTCAGCAGGTCTTTTATGGTCATCAGCTTTTATGCCGAAACGAATACGTGGAAATTTATTTTCATTTAACTGATAAATAACTGATTCCATTCCACGATGACAACCGTCTCCGCCGCTTGGGCGTATTCTTATTGTTCCTAAGTTTAAATCCACATCATCAACGATTAGATATAAGTCTTCTATATCAATGCTCCATTTATCTAATACTTGCTGAACTGCAAGCCCACTCCGATTCATTCCTGTTGTGGGCTTTGCTAGAATTATATTCTTATTACGATCTTCGGCATATACATAATCACCTTTTCCAGGTTTGAATGCAATATTCATGCGATTTGCAAGTTCATTGACAACCCAAAAACCGGCATTATGTTTAGTTGATGAATATTCATCACCAATATTTCCGAGTCCGACAAACGCAACCATTATTAATTGTAATATTCCCCTTATCCTTTGGCTTCTTCCACAGATTCTTCTTCAGCTTGTTCTTCTTCGCCAACCTTTTCTTCGGCTCCTTCAGCCTCTGCCATTTCTTCTTCAGTTGGTATATCAGGAATGAGAGACTCTTCTTTTGGAGGAATAACAGCTAGTACATCCAAATCTTCGTCTGTAATGATTTCAATTTTATCACCGACCACAATTTCGTTAACGGTCATAACATGGTTCATTTCAAAATCTGTTACATCAATTACAATTTTATCCGGAACATCGGAAGGCAAACATTTTATTTCTAAATTAGAAAGATTGTATGTCAGAATACCACCTTCCTTAACACCCTTCGCTGTTCCTTCAAAGACAATGGGGACAGAAATAGTGATCTTTTCGTCACGGCGGACACGCATTAAATCAATGTGAATTATTTCATCACTTACGGGATGATATTGTATATCTTTGATCATTACATATTGAGTTTTACCGTTTATATCTACTTCAAAAATATGATGACCTGAATGAATCGCCTTTCTAAATACTTTTTTATCTATTGCTAAATTGACATTTTCTTCACCGGCATAATAAAAATTGGCAGGAATATTACCCTCCTTTCGCATAGCTTTTGCTGCTTGTGAACCGGGTTGTTCGCGTTTCATTATATCCAGTTTTGCATATTGTGCCATTTCAATAACTCCTTTACATTAAAATTTAAATAATTCACTAACAGATCTCCCATTATGAATTCTGTCTATCGCATCAGCGAAAATCTTCCCTACCGTTACCACTGTAGTATTTGGTAATAATTTTTCTTTTGGGATTACAACTGTATCAGTAAAAATAAACCTGCTAATAGGTGATTTCTTCAATTTCTCGACAGCGTCGCCCGATAATAATGCGTGTGTTCCTACCATGCTCACGGAAAGAGCACCGTTCTCCATTGCTTTATTGGCGGCATTAATTGCAGTTCCTGCTGTATCTATGATGTCATCAATAATCAAGACATGTTGGTTCTTAAGTTCACCAATTAAATGCACCGCCTTAGAGCGATTATGACCCGTGCGCCGTTTCTCGATTAATGCAAAATTCATATGTAGCCGTTTAGCATATGCCTGACTCATTGATGCAGAACCTACATCAGGAGCCAAAACAACTGTGTTTTCCGGCTTTAATCCGAGAGCTTTAATTTCCTTTATTAAAACCAAACGGCTATATAAGCCATCAAAAGGAACCTTTGCAAAACCTTGAATTTGTGTCGAGTGTAAATCCATTGATATAATTCTACTTGCGCCCATCACAGAAAATATATCAACCATTGCTCGAGCTGAAATAGGAACGCGCGGTTTGTCTTTTCTGTCTTGCCTGCTATAGCCAAAATAAGGAATAACAACCGTTACGCGTTCGGCCGATGCTCTAATAGCTGCATCAATCATTAACGCTAGCTCAATGATGTTTTCAGCAGGACTATTTGTCGACTGTATGAGATAAACATCGCAACTGCGAATATTTTCCTCAAATTTTACCCATATTTCGCCGTCGGCAAACGTCTTGATAGACATTTCCCCTAATGGTTGCCCAAGGTTTTCTGCTATTTTATTAGCCAGTTCAGGATTACTGCGACCGGCAAATATTTTCAATTTACTATTTTTCATAATTATGCTGAGGAGCAGGGATTCGAACCCCGATCGCCAGGACCAAAACCTGGTGTCCTACCCTTGGACGACTCCCCAAAATATTTTTGGGTATTATAATTACAACTCTAAATATTGGTAGGTTTGGTTAGGAAGGTAAGATACTGTTTTTGGAAACGAGACTCAGCTTGTTTTGCTCTAGCTTCATCGTCAAATATACCAAACACAGTCGAGCCGCTTCCCGACAAACTGGCATAACTCGCGCCGGCCTTCAATAGACCTTCCTTTATTTCACCAATTTTTGGATATGTTGGAATCACAATCCGTTCAAAATCATTATCAAATATCGTATTAGAGAGATTATTTCCCTCTAAAAAGTGCGCAAAGTTAGGTCTGTCTGTGTCATCCTTCAAGTGTTTTTTCAATGCTTTATAGGCCCACGCCGTGCTAATAAAAATATCAGGAATTACTAATAAATAAAATCCATTGATCGGTTTATTAATTTGTGAAAGAACATCACCGACACCATTGCCTATTTGAGTACCACCTAAGATAAAAAATGGTACATCTGCACCAATTTTTACGGCTATCTCCAATAGCTCTCTATTATTAATAGACAAATCATATAACTCTCTCAATCCTTTTAATACAGCGGCAGCATCGCTTGAACCACCGCCTAGCCCTGCGCCGGATGGAATATTTTTATTTAATTTAATAGATATTCCATCAATTTTAGGAAATTGTTTTTTTACAGCCCTATAGGCTTGAATACATGTATTGTTCTTGTCTGTTGGGATTTTTGAATCATTTATTTTAATACTCCAATCTCTCGGTTGTTTCTCAATCAATATTTGATCGTGTAATTCAAGTTCTTGGAATATAGTATGTATGTTGTGAAGACCATCCTTACGCTGATCTTTAACTTGCAAACCAATATTAACTTTGGCGTGAGCTTTAAGATCAATGGAATTCATATTTTTTATTTGGAAATAGTTACAATTGCTTGTGAAGCCCAGCCATTACTGCTGCCAATTGTACCTAAATGATCAACGGTAGTTGCTTTAACAGATATTCTGTCTATCGGAATTCCGATAGTCCTTGATAGATTTTCTCGTATAAATAAAATGTATTTTTTTAATTTAGGTTTTTGAATAATAACAACACTATCAATGTTATTAATTGTATATCCTTCAGATATAACCCTTTTGATAGATTCCGATAGCAAGTCTAAACTATTTGCGTCTTTCCATTTATTTTCTTCGCTTGGGAAATAATCACCAAGGTCACCTAAACAAGAAGCGCCCAACACAGCATCAATTATTGCATGTGACAAGGCATCTCCATCAGAGTGACCGACAGAACCTTTGTCGCTTGGAATTGTAATACCGGCAATAACTAATTTTCTATTTTCAGCTAATTGGTGCATATCATAGCCGATTCCGGTTCTAATCATTATTTCTCTCCAATATTAATTCGGCAAGTTTCCAATCGCTTAGCGTTGTAATCTTAAAATTATTAATGCTGCCTTCTACAACAACCATTGAATAATTCAACGATTCCAGTAGCGTTGATTCATCAGTAACTAGAATATTATTCTCTTTTGCGTAGGATAAAGCTTTTACTAGTTGACTACTATGAAAGGCTTGCGGTGTTTGGGCTAACCAAATTTTCGCGCGCGGTATGGTTCTTTTAATTCGGTTATCGTTGATATTAACTTCTTTTACTGTATCATGTGAAGGTATACCGGCAATTGCACCATCATTGTTTTTGCAAGCAATAATTGTTTTTTGAATTAAGTCAACGGAAACAAAAGGTCTTGCCGCATCATGCACACATACTATTTCACAGTTTGCTGATAGACCAGTAATCCCGGCCAAGACAGAATCTTGCCGCAATTTTCCTCCTTCAACTACCTTTATCTGAGGATTAAGCCTGGATATTTCATTCGAAACTGTTTCTTGTAAATCCCTTGGAACCACTAAAACAATTTCATCAACTACTTCACAATCTATAAATTTTTTTAAAGAATATAAATATAATGGTTTTGTTCCTAATACTTTGAACTGCTTCTTTTCGCCAAACCTTAGACCGGAACCTGCCGCAACAATAACCGCACCGATTTTACACTCTTTTCCCATTCCTAAATAATTAACATTGCATCGCCGTAACTCAAAAAGCGATAGTCATTTTTCTTTGCTTCCTGATATGCTTTTAGTACTAAATCGCGGCCGGCAAAAGCACTGACCATCATTAATAGCGTACTCTGCGGTTGGTGAAAATTAGTGATCATGGCATCTACCATTTTAAAATTATACGGAGGGTAGATAAACTTATCAGTCCATCCTCGTTTCGGACTTACTTGAAAACCTGATACTGCTACTGTTTCTATAGCACGTACTGTCGATGTACCAACTGCTATTACTTTCCTGCGTTTTTTGCGTGCAGTATTTATTGCTAATGCCGCAGCCGTGGACACATTAAAGAATTCCGAATCCATTTGATGACGATTTAAATCTTCAACCTGCACAGGACGAAAAGTGCCTAATCCAATATGTAAGGTTAGATGTTCTCTTTTTACACCTTGTCGTTCAATTTTATCAAGTAATGCTTGTGTAAAATGAAGTCCTGCAGTAGGAGCAGCAACCGCTCCTCTTTTATCGGCATACACGGTTTGATAACGAATTTTATCTTTTGGCTCGGATTCGCGTTTTATATAAGGAGGTAGCGGTGATATACCGATGCGTTCTATTATTGAATACAAATCATCGCCTTCGTGTTCAAATCTTACTACGCGTCCACCGGATACTGTATTGTCAATTACGTCGCAAAATACATTTGGTGCTAATTCCAGCTTATTACCGATACGAACTTTACGCGCCGGGCGAACCATAACCTCCCACAAGTCTTCATTCAATTCACGTAATAGAAACACTTCAACTTTGGCATCTGTTCGATCTTTTGTTGCGAATAAACGCGCCGGAAACACTTTTGTATTATTCAACAATAATAAGTCATTTTTCCGCATATACTCCGTCACTTCAAAGAATTTTTTATGCTCTATTTCCCCCGTATCACGATGGAGTACTAATAATTTAGATTGATCGCGGCGCGGCGCAGGATATTCTGCGATAAATTTACTTGGTAATGAATAATTAAAATCCGCCAATTTATATTTTTTCTTTTTTTCAATCATTAAACAAACCTCGTTGTAATAGTTTTTGGTTTTTACCTAAAAGTTTAAAAGCTTTTTCCTGAGCTATTCGCCCTCGGGATGTACGTTGTAGAAATCCTTCTTTTATCAGAAATGGTTCATATACATCTTCGATCGTTGTCGAATCCTCACCGATAGCAACCGCCAATGAACCTATTCCCACCGGTCCTCCATCAAATTTATCTATTAAAGTAGATAAAATACGCCGGTCCATTTCATCTAATCCCGTATCATCAATTCCAAGTATAGTAAGTGATTTTTGTGCAATCTTTTTATTTATCTTACTACTTGCCTTAACCTCTGCATAATCTCTTGTGCGACGTAATATTCGATTCGCGATTAGTGGTGTTCCCCGTGAGCGGCGGGCTATTTCCCAAGTACCGTCATCATCAATTTCGATTTCTAAGATTCCCGCTGATCGCTGCACGATATGAAACAAATCTTCATCACTATAATAATCTACTCTTAATACAACACCGAAGCGATCACGTAGTGGTGACGTTAAATTTCCTAAACGTGTCGTTGCTCCAACAAGAGTAAATGGCTCTAAATTTAATTGGACACTGCGGGCACCCGGACCTTTATCAATCATAATATCGATGCGGAAATCTTCCATTGCTGAATATAAATATTCTTCGACAACACTATTCAGTCGATGTATTTCATCGATAAAGAATACATCGCGGTGTTCTAAGTTGGTTAGCATTCCCGCTAAATCTCCTGCGCGATCCAAAACCGGACCCGACGATGGACGAATATTTACGCTTAATTCTTTAGCAATAATATTAGCTAAAGTGGTTTTCCCGAGTCCCGGCGGTCCAAATAATAATACGTGGTCAAGCGCTCCCTCTCTTTTATTGGCAGCTTCGATATATACCATTAAGCTTTCAACCAATTCTCTTTGACCAATAAAATCATCAAAATGTGATGGTCTTAGCGTTTTTTCAACAATTAAATCATCATCATTTGGTATCGGATCGGTTATATGTAATTCGTTAATCATGCGAAATAAATAATAAAAGTGTATATTGAGGGCGTGAAAATACTACTTGGTTTAAAGGGTTTCCAAATATTGAGTGTAAAAAACCTGCTTTATACTTAAAGGGAAGGGGTTTTTCTATTATATAACCGCTTTAAATGGTCAGATTAAAAATTTGCAGCTACAATTAAAATAAGAATAATTATGAGAAATGCACTATAGCTGCTTTTATCTTTAAACGCAAAAACGATCGGATCGTCTGTCATTTTTCCCTTGTAGGCAACAAGCCACATACGCATTAACCAGTATAATAATATCGGGATTGCTAACCAGATTAGAGCAGGTTGTTTATATAAAAGAATAACCTGTTCACTGTTAATATATAGCGCTAAAATTAATAAGGAGACAATTCCACTAGTAATTCCCGCCTTTTGTACAATACCCAAATTAATAACAGTATAGCCGCGCCCAATCAATTCCTTTTTGTTATTGTTTTTAATGAGCAATAAATCCGTATAACGTTTCATAAAAGCTAGGCTTAAAAAGAAAAACCATGAAAAACCCAACAGCCATGATGAAACTTCAATTCCTGCAGCTAAACCTCCCGCCAACACGCGCAATGTATACAATGCACCCAATATAATAACATCAATAAATAGCTTTTCCTTCAAATATAGAGTATAACTTGTTGTTACTATTAAATAGGTTAATAACACTACTGTGAATATTTTTGGTAAAAAAACAATCGCTAACAAATAACCCGCTAGTAGTAAAATAGGTATTACTAGTGTTCCATTAACAACGGATAGTTGGCCGGAGGCAAAAGGTCTGTTCTTTTTCGATGGATGTTTTCTATCTGCTTCTAAATCAAATAAATCATTTAAAATATATACTGCAGATGCACACAGACTAAATGAAAAGAATGCAATTACTGTTTGTATAAATAACTGTGGCTCCAAAATTTTATGTGACATAAATAGCGCCAGAAATAGTAATATGTTTTTAGACCATTGGTAAACTCGTAATGCTTTAATCCATTGTTTAAGTTTTGATCGTAATATTTTTTTTCCAATTGCCATCTATCTCAATACTATATTTTTCTTCTTCTGTTGTTCACTATAAAAACAGTAGCCATAAAACCCATAGCTAAAAACCAAGAAACAAGTGTAAGAATAAGCGCTTTCCAAACTCCTGCTGTATGAAATTGCAATTCAATAGGTTCATTGTCAAGAGGCTTTAGCATTAATTGTCCGTTCTTATCGAATAAAACGGCATTTTTTGAAATTATATCAAAATGTTTATAATCTGTAGCCGGTATTTGGAGAAAGATATAACCATTTACTGTCAAATTGTCCACAGGTTTAATAATGATGTACGACGGAGTTACTTCTATTTCTGGTGGACTAACATTTACGTCTGAGTCCATAAGAATTTTTGGAGGCATAACCGGAAGAACGTCATAACTTTCATAAGGAACAGAAGATACTAAGTTTGTCCACATCGCAGTTGATAATATTAACGGAATCGCTAAAAGAAGTTCAAATTTTAAGTTTGGAAATCGTACAATCATTGGTTCAAATAATTTTCTCTTTTTCTTGAAGAAATAAATTAATAAAAAGGTTATTAGCAGTACGCTGAAGATTACAAAGAACCAATGTAGAATAGCTGAATATGCCACATCAAACCGATAAAAATAGAATTCAAGACTATTCTCTTCTATTCCCTCCATTCTATTTCTTAGCCAAAGATGACCAGTGTTGTTATATGCGGCGATTATTATCTCACTAAACTTACTAACTATATTTCTCTTAAATATTCTTAAAAAAAGCACGATGAAACCTGTACCAAACAATATTGTGAGTAATAAATTCTCCAACACCTTTTTTGCTTTTTGCCAAAATCTAGTTTTTACAAATTGATGGAACTCTTTCCAAATTTCCTTTGAGTAATTCGCCAATAAAAGTGCAAATCCAAAATAGGAACCCATAATAAATCGGATACCATGGTTTTTAATGCTCTCAAATAACGGGATATTTAATACTGAAACTGCTCTCATTGTCAAATACCATATTTTATAAAAAGATATGATAAACAGAACCGAGGCAGCGATGAAAACAGCATTATAATTCAATCCATTTTGTTGTTGTGCGTTAGCATTTTTTACAATGTCTCTATACTTTACCACAACAAATGCTAACATAATAATTGACAAACCCCAGAACTGTCCGGAATCGTGCGGCGTTAATGACCATCCCAAGAAATTGGAATGAAAAAACAAATCAATTGGTGGAATTGTTACAGTTGGTATTAAAGCATAAAACATAAAAAATGAAATGTTATATCCATAAATTTCTACCCAGGGACGAATATAGTCTCCGTAGGAATATCCTGTAATATATATTCGTACTAAAGAAAATAATCCTGTCAATACTGGAACCATAAAAATTCTTATTATACGTTTCCAATCCTTTTCAAGAAAAATATGGAATATTTCGTATAGCACATAAAACAGTCCAACATATTGAACAATATAAATTCCACCCTGCAAAACAATTAAACCCAAGACAGTTGCTGAGCCTACAATACTTACTATCATCCTGCGATCAGCTACAAAATAAATTAACCAAGGAAATAAATAAAAATTATACCAAGTAAAATATGCAACCGAAAGATGTTGCATAATTATCGGTGAGAATAAAAACAGAATAGCAAATGTCCTGAATTGTAAATTATCCCAATTTAGTTTCCTTTTAAGTGCAAATAAACCAATTACACCTATTAGAAATTGAATAATAACATACAATTTAATATATACCTGGGCGCTTAATAAATATAACATTGGTGTAAATGGTGAAAACAACGCTGTTTCAGGATTTGCAATTATAGCAGATGTGCCCGGTATTGGGGGTCTCCAAGCTACTTCCTCTAATATATTCCACCAAAAATATGGCAAGGTATGATAATCATTAAATGCTGTTTTAAAATATTCAAAATAGGCAATCTCTTTTACCCAATCTAATATTCCAACATTATTACTTATAAACCAAAAAATATATATCAAACTGGCAATTGCAATATACAGATATCCTTTTTCCCAAAACCGGATGAGTCCATTTGAAACTGTCTTACTCAATTGATGCTATCCCATTTTCCCTTTTAAAAATTTTCCCGTGTATGATTTAGAATATTTCACTAAATCTTCAGGGACACCGGTAAATATTACTTCGCCACCCGCATCACCCCCTTCCGGACCAAGATCAATTACCCAATCCGCACACTTGATCACATCCAAATTATGCTCAATAACAATGACCGTGTTACCACGCTCAACTAAGGTCTGAAGTACTGTTAATAACATTTTTACGTCGGCAAAATGTAATCCTGTTGTGGGCTCATCTAAAATATAAATTGTTTTATCACTTCCAACTTTTGATAATTCTGTTGCTAATTTTACCCTTTGTGCTTCGCCACCCGATAACGTAGTCGCTTGTTGTCCAAGGCGAATATAACCCAATCCAACTTCGCATAAAGTGGCCAATTTTCTAAATACGGAAGGTATGTTTTTAAAGAATTGCAGTGCATTCTCAACCGACATGTCAAGTACTTCGGCTATGTTTTTTCCTTTATATTTTACTTCAAGCGTTTCGCGATTATACCGTTTCCCCTTACAAACTTCGCAAGTAACGTAAACATCAGGCAGAAAATTCATTTCAATTTTTATTATTCCATCGCCTTGACACGCTTCACAGCGACCACCCTTCACGTTGAAGGAAAATCTACCTGGTTTATATCCTCTTAATTTGGATTCAGGAAGCTGTGAAAACAGATCACGGATAAAAGTAAAAACACCTGTATATGTTGCCGGATTTGATCTAGGTGTACGCCCGATTGGTTTTTGATCAATATCTACCACTTTATCTAAAAATTCAATGCCTTTAATAGATTGATAACGCAATGGGTATCTCCTTGCCCTGTGCAAATCGCGTGCTAAAATCGGATATAAGGTTTCATTAACGAGCGTGCTCTTACCGCTACCCGAAACACCTGTTACAACAATAAATTTACCAAGCGGAAAATCAATATCAATATTTTTTAGATTATTACCTTCCGCTCCTTTAATCCTTAAATATTTATTGATTCCTTGCCTGCGTGTTTTTGGTAAAGATATTTCTTTCTTGCCAGTCAAAAATTGTGCAGTTATTGATTCATTGCTTTTTAATAAATCTTTTAGATGGCCTGAAAATATAATCTTCCCGCCATGTTCTCCGGCTCCGGGTCCAATATCAATGATATAATCAGAAGCTTCCATCGTTTCTTGATCATGTTCAACGATTAGAATAGAATTGCCTAAATCTCGTAATGCTTTTAATGTGCTTAATAATCTTGCGTTGTCGCGCGGATGCAATCCAATCGAAGGTTCGTCCAACACATAAAGCACACCTACCAGTTGAGACCCAATTTGCGTTGCAAGACGGATACGTTGATTTTCACCGCCCGAGAGAGTCGTCGCTGATCTATCAAGCGTAAGGTAGTCCAAGCCAACATTTACTAGAAATCCTAGTCTTTTGGAAATTTCTGTTAATATTTGCTCAGCAATTGCTTTTTCAGTTTCACTTAAATCTAAATTCTGTATAAATACTAAAACAGAACGAATGCTCATATGCGATATTTCGCCGAGATTCTTACCTCCAACAGTAACTGCCACACTTTCTTTTTTTAATCGCGAACCACTACAATCCGGACAGGGTTGCATGCGCATATATTGTTCAATCCAGGTTTGGATATGAGATGATTTTGTTTGCTGATAGCGGCGCATAAGATTATTGATTGCTCCTTCCCATCCGCCACGGTAGGTGCCGCTCCATCTATCAGAGGTGTAAGTCATTTCAAATTGATTACTGCCGGTGCCATATAGCAAAATTTCACGTACGGTTGGGTCAATTTTATACCACGGTGTAGTGAAACTGAGTTGATAATGTTTTGCCAAGCTTTTTAAGATACTTCCATACCAATTTCCGCGCGGCTGTTCTCCCAGTGGTGCAATTGCTCCTTGAATTAATGATTTGCTTTTATCCGGCACTACTAATTCGGGATCAATTTCCATCTTTGAACCTAAACCATCACACGTCGGGCAGGCACCGTATGGAGAATTAAATGAGAACATCCTTGGCGTTAATTCTTCCATCGATACTTCGCAATGCGGGCAGGCAAAATGTTCGCTAAACAGATGGTCTTTGTCGGGCAATTCATGAACTAAAATCATTCCTAAGCCAATCTTGAGCGCTAATTCAATTGATTCGGTAAGACGCTCGTGGTAATCTCCTTCTAGCACTAAGCGATCTACCACAACTTCAATAGTATGGTTTTTATTTTTATCTAATGATATTTTATCATCAAGGTTTTTTAGTTTCCCATTGACGCGAACACGAAGGAACCCTTCTTTTTTAATTTCCTCAAATACTCCTCGGTATTCTCCTTTTCTGCCACGAACGACCGGTGCTAAAATATAAATCCTCGTATCATTTTTAAACTTTTTAACAGTATCCACAATTTGCTGCACCGTTTGACGCTGAATCGGTCGACCGCAAATCCAACAATGAGGTTTACCTATGTGTGCATAAAGTAAACGTAGATAATCATGAATTTCTGTAACTGTTCCAACTGTAGAGCGCGGATTGCGGGCGGCTGTTTTTTGCTCGATTGAAATCGCGGGTGATAAACCCTCGATATAATCCATGTCGGGCTTTTCCATCAAACCTAAAAATTGACGGGCATAGGAAGAGAGCGATTCAACGTAGCGCCTTTGCCCTTCCGCATAAATGGTATCAAAAGCTAGTGATGATTTGCCCGAACCGGATAAGCCGGTAATTACCACTAATTTATTACGAGGAATATCTACATCAATATTCTTTAGGTTGTGCTGCCGTGCACCGCGAATGATGATTTTATCAGAATATTCTATCATAAATTAGTATTACATTATTTTTCAGCTCAAAATGTAAACTGAAATTTACCTTCTATCTAAATTCTTTCAAAAACCGATTCTCAATTTTTATAAAGAACATTTATCAGATGATTTCGTATATATTTTATATTGAAATCAGGGAATATTATGCTGAACAGCCTAAATTGATGTAATTTTCACTATGAGTTCACTACAGAATCACATATTAATTGCTATGCCTCATATGGTTGACCCATATTTTGGGAAATCTGTTGTTTACATCTGTGAGCACACAAAAGACGGTGCGATGGGACTTGTAATCAATCGACCTTTTATGGAACCCGATCTCAAGAAACTTTTCGCAGAGATTTATGAAGATAATGAGAATATCCTTAAAATTGTTCCGGCCGTTCATTTTGGCGGTCCGATCATGATCGAACGCGGAATCGTTTTACATAGCACTGATCATACCGTTGAAGGTTCTGTGAAGATTGCCGACAAGATTGCAATGACAAGCCATCGCGATATTTTAAGCGATATATCGAAAAAGAAAGGACCAACCAGGTTTAAACTATTTTTAGGACATTCCGGATGGGGCGGTGGACAGCTCGAAAAAGAAATTGAGCGCGGTGATTGGCTTTTGCAAAACACAACATCTGATTTTATTTTTGACGTCCCGGAAAAGTACATGTGGAGTCAGGCGGCTCGTACCCTCGGCGTTGAAACAAATGATTCTGCCGGTTTGAGCGGTCACGCTTAAATAAAATTGTGATATTTACAAATTCTCGTTTTTGCAGGAATCGATGAACTGCAACAATTGAATTTAGGCTGGTGTGCTTCTAAAGAATCATTTAATGTTTTGTATTTTCTTAATTAATTCCTCATCATTCGGTAATAACCCTGCCGGAATTAAACGCGGTACCAAATCCCGTAGGTCGGGCGCCTTATTAAATACTTCGGCAAATATTGGTAATGCTTCTTCAACTTTATTCACACTAGCTAAGCTAACCGCCGTCCAAAATGGCAATTCAGGATTTTCGGGATAATACTCTGCAGCTAAATTGTATTCACTAAGCGCTTTGTCAATTTCTCCGGTTTCAATATATAAATCACCCGCGTTGGCATGTTGATAGGCTCTGCTAACCCTAATTAATCTTTTCATTTCTTTAATCGGTTCAGGGTGATCTTCAATCCGCAAATCAAATAACTTATCTTTCCAATCAATTCCTGTCGGTTCGCCTGTTGTAACCACAATTGCAGCCGATTGTTTTCCACGAATATCACCGCCCTCTTTTTGCGCAGCCTCCAAAGCTGCCATAAGCTTATCAACTAATTCACCTTTGGTGGTTTCATAAGCCATTACCATAGCCGTCGGTACAGTTGCCGATGCCATAAGATTAGCCTGCACAGTATAACCCTTACCAACAATATGTCCGGCGTACTGGATACAATTATCGCCGGTGAATGCATCAGCATTGCCGTTTGCATCAACCATTCCAACTTGCCGCACCACGCTATTCTCGTCATCTTCCACAAGAAGCTTTAAAGCATCTTCTGCAGAAAAACCTTTTCCCATTAATTTTAATCCGTTAGGTCCATATTCAACTTTTACAAAAGATTGCGTCGCCACAGCGCCCACTCCTGCTTTTACCCATGGTACTAACGAGCCAACGGAAAACCAATGGCTTTGCACAGCAACACCTAACTGTCCGGTATCTTCATCGTACGCAACAATTGAATACGTAGAAACCGGTATTGATTGATATTCTTGGGCTATTGCAAAATTTTGGAGTAAAAATAATAAGGTGATCGCGATTGTAAGTTTTTTCATAATTTCCTCTTTAGATTAATTGAATTCTCACCATTTGGGCAATATTCTAGTTAATTTACTTAATAATTTAATTGTAAAAACAAGGAAGCAACCAATGTTTTCAAAACTATTTCAACATTATTCCTTTATTATGTCTTTGTTAATTATTTCTTTATTCTTTTACTCCTGCCATTTGCTTTCCAAAAACACTGCAAACAATGAACCCGAAAATTATCTTATACTAATATCTTTTGATGGTTTTAGGTGGGATTATATGGATAAAACTGATACGCCAAATCTTGACCGTCTCGTTGCAACCGGCGTAAAAGCAGATGCGTTAATTCCATCTTTTCCCTCAAAAACATTTCCAAATCATTATACAATTACAACCGGACTTTATCCTGAAAATCATGGAATTGTAGCCAATACAATGTATGATCCCCTTTTCGATGCAACCTTCAGTCTTGGCAACAGAGAAGAAGTGCAAAATGGCCGTTGGTGGGGTGGCGAGCCGATTTGGGTAACTGCTGATAATCAAGGATTAAAGACTTTATGTAATTTTTGGCCCGGCTCCGAAGCCGAAATAAATGGTGTTAGACCATCTTATTGGGTGACATATGACGGCAATATTCCCAATGAGGATCGCGTTGAAAAAGTATTCCAATATCTTGATAAACCAGCTAAAGAACGTCCATCATTCTACACTATTTATTTTAGTGACCCCGATGACTATGGTCATCTTGGCGGTCCCGATTCTTCCTCAATTAACATTGCTATCAAAGAATGTGATGATCGTATCGGACAATTGATAGCCGGACTCGAACAGCGCAATTTATTTGATAAAGTAAATATAATAATAGTATCCGATCATGGAATGGCACAATTAAGCCAGGATAGAGTTGCGTTCCTGGATGATTATTTAGATCCATCTAATTTAAATATTCTAAATTGGTATCCAATATTAGATATCTGGTGTGAGGATTC
>JAHJCW010000260.1 GCA_018812885.1 bacterium
ATTTTTATGCCGGTTGGAACGTATGGTGCAGTAAAAACAGTAACTCCGGCTGAATTAAAATCCGTAAAAACACAAATTATTCTAGGTAATACCTATCATTTATATTTACGGCCGGGAACGGAGTTAATAAATGCCGTCGGTGGATTACATAAATTTATGAGATGGGATTTACCGATTTTAACTGATAGCGGAGGTTTTCAAATATTTTCTTTAGCGCGGTTAAATAATATCAGCAATGAAGGTGTGGAATTTCAATCTCATTTGGATGGAAGTAGTCATTTTCTAACGCCCGAAAAATCTATGGAGATACAGCGGAATTTAGGAGCTGATATTATAATGGCTTTCGATGAGTGTCCCCCTAGTGATGCCGATTTAACTACCATTAAAAGTGCTGTTAATCGAACAAAAATTTGGATAGATAGATGTAAACAATATCTGAAAGAAAATCCACCTATCTATAATTGGCAGCAGACAATGTTCCCGATAGTTCAGGGTGGAGTATCTACTGAACTTAGAAAGCAAAGCGCTGAGGATATGATTCCTTATGCACAATGCGGGATGGCTATAGGCGGTTTGGCAGTCGGTGAGGAAAAACCTGCGATGTTTGAAATGATTGAATTGATGAATGGACTGTTACCAATAGATCAACCACACTATTTGATGGGAGTTGGAACTCCATCAGATTTAATTCAAGCCGTTAGTCGCGGAGTGGATATGTTCGATTGTGTAATTCCAACACGCAATGCCAGAAACGGTCAGTTTTTCACAAGTTTTGGTAAAGTAAATATCCGAAACGAAAAATATAAATTTGATTTCAACCCAATTGACGAAAATTGCACCTGTGAAACTTGTAGCAATTTTACGCGAGCATATTTACGCCATCTCTTTAATATCAACGAAGTATTAGGGTTACGTTTAGCTACAATCCATAATTTGCACTATTATTTAAATTTAATGGAATTGATGCGAGAGCATATACAAAAAGGGGATTTTCAAAATTGGTCACAAAAATATTTAAAACAAAATAGTTTTGAATTTTGAATGTTGAGTTCTGAATGAAAGATAATCCTATTAAAGAAAGAAGTTATAAATTTGCTATATCAATTATCAAATTGTATAAGAGAGTTCAAGCAACAAATGAATATATTATCTCAAAACAATTATTAAGAAGCGGAACAAGTATTGGTGCTAATATTGAGGAAGCAACCACAGCCCAAAGTAAGAAAGATTTCTTACATAAAATGTCCATAGCTTCAAAAGAAGCTCGTGAAACGTTATATTGGTTAAGACTGTTAAAAGATAGCGATCTAATCAATTTTTCAATTGATGAATATTTAAATGAGATTAATCAGATTATTAGAATAATTACAAAAATTGTAAAAACTACATCAGAGCATTTGAAACAATAACAAATTAACTCAAAATTTAAAATTTAACACTCAAAACTATAGAGATTAATAATGCCAAAAATTAAGGTAAAACAAGTCGACTCATATATTTATCGATTGACTGAAAATGGTCCATTATATCTTATGTTAAAGCGCAGTACCGGTAAATATTATGAACATCTATGGCAGGGAGTTGCCGGGAAAATTGAAAAAGGCGAAACTGCCTGGCAAGCAGTAGTAAGAGAATTAGAAGAGGAAACCGGTAAAAAACCTGTAAAAATGTTTGCCGCAGATCACATCGCGAGTTTTTACGATGCGAGAAAAGACCGCATACAAATGGTTCCCGTCTTTGGTATTGAAGTAGAAAATTCTGAAGTGCAACTATCAGAAGAACATTCAGAATATAAATGGGTATCATTTGAAGATGCTTTAACTTTACTCACTTGGAAAGGACAAAAAGAGGGGTTGCGAACCGTTCATGATGAAATCATAAGCAGGGATGGTCGCACTAAATGGTCTGAAATAAATTTATAAAGTTTGAAGAATAAAATGTTAGATATTGGAACAAAAGCACCGGACTTTACCTTGCCAGACATTAATAAAAATTTAGTCTCTTTGAATGAATTTAGAGGTAAAAAAGTTGTATTGTGGTTTTTCCCAAAAGCCAATACACCCGGCTGAACTGTTGAGGGCAAAGGATTCTGTGAAGAATTTAAAATATTTAAAGAAAGTAATTATGTAATAATCGGGATGAACGCTGATCGACCTGCTAAACAGAAGAAGTTTGCTGAAGAACAAGAATTTCAGTATCCACCTATTGTGCGATGAACAGAAAGATGTATTAAAAGATATTGATGAATTGTTAAATTTTAAGTGTTGAATTATTAATGTTAACCACCACCGCTAAAGCTGGGCAAGCAGATTCCACGAATTTCACAAAGCACTATATGGTTGTCATTCCTGCGAAAGCAGGAATCTATTATAAATAACTCTGATATTTTAAATTGATAAACATTTAATATTGGATTCCCGATTAAATCGGGAATAACAAAGGTTTTCTTATTTAGATAGACCCAACTCTTTAATTTTTCGAGATAAATTGGGTTGTTGCATGCCGAGCTTTTTGGCTGTTAGACTTATATTCCAATGATTTTCTTTCAGTTGCTGTTGGAAGAATTGCTTTTCAAAGTTAGTTTTTACATCTTTGAAGGATTTGCCTTCAATTGTAGTTATGTCTAATTTTTGAGAGGATTTCTCTAACATGAGATGTGGTGTAATATCGTCTTTAGTGATAAATTCTTTTGTAACAAGGATACAAAGTCTTTCAATGATATTTTTTAACTCTCTAACATTCCCGGGCAATGAATATCGCGAAAGATTTTCTAGAGCTGAAGGCAGCATAGTTTTTTTTGGTGTCTTGAATTCTTGTGCATAGTAATCAAGGAAGTATTCTGTTAATATTTCAATATCACCCCCCCGCTCACGTAAGGGTGGAATTGATATTGGTACAACATTAAGTCTATAAAATAAGTCGTCCCGGAAAGTACCTTTTTGCGTCATTTCTTCCAAGTTTTTGTGGGTTGCCGCTATTAATCGCACATCAATATTGATTGTTTGATTGCCACCCACTCTTTCGAATGTACCTTCCTGTATAACTCTCAGGATCTTTGCCTGTACGGACAAATCCATATCACCGATTTCATCAAGGAAAAGCGTCCCATGATTGGCTTGTTCCAATTTACCAAGTTTTTGCGAATCAGCTCCGGTAAAGGAACCTTTTTCGTGACCAAAAAGTTCACTTTCTATTAATGAAGATGGAATTGCTGCGGAATTAAATTTTATAAACGGTTTCCGATTACGTTTGCTATTGTGATGAATCGCAAATGCCACGAGCTCTTTACCGGTTCCACTCTCACCTCGAATCAAAACTTTTGAATCGGTCGGAGCCACCTTTTCAATTAATGATAAAACCTTTTTGATTTGTGACGACTCGCCGATCAATTTATTTTTTTCATACTGAGCATTCTCTTCCTGAACAACTTTATTTTGCAATGATTGCTTTTCTTTAATATTACGAACTGCTGTTATTATTTTTATCATTGACAGTGGTTTTTCAAGAAAATCATAAGCTCCTATTTTGACAGCAGATACTGCTGTAGAGATATCACTATGACCGGAAATCATAAGCACATCTAATTCCGGCTTATCTTTGTGGATATTTTTAAATGTCTCAATTCCATCAATACCAGGCAGCTTTACGTCAAGGATAATCATATCTATATTTTCCTTTGACGCAATCTTGATTGCCTTTTCACCAGTTCCGGCTACGCAAGTCTCATATCCTTCATCTTCTAAAATATCTTTTAGCGTCATCCGTATGTTAATTTCATCATCAACAATTAAAATTTTCATGATTCTTGCTCCAAATTGTGTACGATTGGGAATGATAAATTAAAAGTGGTTCCGACACCAACTTGGCTCTCTAAACTAATACTGCCACCATGGTTTTCAATAATTCGTTTTACGATAGCTAAACCAAGTCCGGTACCACCACGACTTTTTGTAAAATACGGTTTAAAGATTTCATTAATATCTTTTTCATCTATGCCATGACCATTGTCTTGTATCTTAATATTGATACTTGAATCAGTAAAATTTGTATTGATCGTAATATTAAAATCTTCCTCTCCAGCATTTATGCTATTTTGAACTAAGTTATCCAGTACTTGTTTGACCTGAAGTTTATCGGCAAATAATAAAGGCAGTTTTTCTTCCAATTTATATTCGATTTTTACCTCTGATTGATATGGTGTGCAAATTTCTGAAATTTGCTTGTTAATATCATAATGTATTGGATTAGCTTCAGGCAACCTTGCAAATTTAGAGAACTCACTTGCGAATGTTTGCAAATTATCAATTTCTTCGTGTATTACTTTAGCAACATTGTATAATACAACATCTAGATCTTTAGACTTTGATGCATACTTCATCTCTAGGCGTTCAAGTGACAATCTGATTGGTGTTAGGGGATTCTTTATTTCGTGTGCTAAAATACGTGCCATATCACGCCAAGCAGTGTCCTTTTCAGCTTGTATTAATTTTTTTCTGTTAGCTTGCAATTCATGAGACATATCATTAAAGGAAACGATCAAATCGTTTAAAGGAGAAAATCTACTTTCTCTAACATTTACTTCAAGATTTCCTAGAGCCAATTGCAAAGTTGCATCCTGCAATCGCTTAAGCGGACGTGTTATAAAATAAAAACTTATGAAAAAGAGAATAATTACTATTACTGTTAAAAAGAATAATATAAATTTTGAATATAGTTCAATTTCATTTATAAAAACATGGCGTGCAATAGCTTTCTGATTTTCTATGGACATTATTTCTTCAATATCGTTCCGAAATTGGCTTCGATAAACTTCATCTAATTGCAAATTATAATTTTCATACAGCTTACGAGATTTTTCATTTGTGCTTAGTGTCTCTGAAGTTTCGGAGAAAGACTGGAAACTGTCTATAAAAAAGTTGCGGAAGAACAATACAGACGTAACAATTAATAATATCACTAAAATAATTATTTGCGTACGGAAAGATGGAAGACGAAATCTCATATTTGAAAATCAGATTTAGAAAAGATGG
>JAHJCW010000261.1 GCA_018812885.1 bacterium
ATGATCTGCTTGGTGGCCCGTTAACATTAGATTTACCAACTAATGTTAGTAGTACACCTGGTTGGGTAGAAATAGTAAGTAGTACGCCAATATCATTCCCAGTTACCGTTAATAAAATAACTGCTGAAGTTAAGTTAAATCAATATGCGACCGGTACTGTATGGGTTGATGATTTCTTTATTCGACCTACGACCGAAGGAGATTGGGTAGGAGATTTCTTTAACGCGAATGTTGATGTACCGGACGGCTGGTTTTATTGGTGGAACAACTTTTCAACCGGTTCTCCTGATTGGGCACCGCTCGCAAAGATCGCTGATTGGGCTGTACCGGTATTTGCCGGACAAACCCAGGATGAAGCTCGAAGTGGTGTATCTTCTTTGAAGATGCGAAAAGATGCCGCAGGTGATGAATTAGTGGTATGCTCTGAACATGTAACTTTTGTGAATGATGGTACGCCTTTGGTATTCTCAGCGTGGGGTAAGACCGATCTACCGGATGGAATGGCAGCTTTAGCAAATTCGGATCCTAGTGCTGGAGTATTCTTTACGGTTACTTGGCATGATGGAACCGCTGGTGCCGATGCTTGGGGAGAAGTTGGAGGTTCTGATGGTAATTTCAATCTGGCGGGAGATCAATCAGACTGGACGCAATATACTGCAGTATTAACCCCTCCGGACAATGCTACTCAATTTAGTTTACGAGTAAGGTATGCGCACAATTTCATAGGAACAACTTACTGGGATGATTTCTCAGTAATGAGATCTAGTCCACTTGCAACGGAAAATGAGTACGATAATATTGTTTCGACGCCAAAGGAATTCCGTCTGCTAGATGCGTATCCAAATCCATTCAATCCACAGGTGAATATTGTATTTGAGATGCCCAAAGAAGGTAATGTTAAGCTTATGATTTATGACATATCAGGCCACTTGGTATCTACCTTGATCAATAATAATACACTTGATGTTGGAAAACATTTGATTCAATGGAATGCACTGACGAATAGTGGTATACAAGTACCTACTGGAATTTATCTAGTTCGATTAGAATTGGATGGATTAGAAACAAAGTTAGCAAAAATCACATACATGAAATAAAGTAAATAAGGGGGCGGAATTTTCCGCCCCCTTATTTTAGTATAATCGAATATTAGTAAATTACATATGTTTCATTTACAATTTTAATACGATATTATTAACAAACTTGAGGAATAGAGTCACATGCGCTTAAATAGATATTTAATTATAATTATATTAAGTGTCACTATTCAAACAGGATTGATTGCCGGAACTACCGGAAAAATTGTTGGGCGAGTTACCGATGTTGAAACCGGAGAACCATTAATTGGATTAAATGTTATTGTCGAGAATACATCGCTTGGCGCAGCCTGTGATATGGAGGGGTACTATTACATTTTAAATGTACATCCCGGTACATATTCCATAAGATTTATGATGATCGGATATCGTGAAACTATTGTAAATAATGTACAAGTTACTTCCGATCATACAACTACTGTCGATGGTCAAATTGGTCAAATAGTACTTGACGCAGAAGCCGTTATTGTTGTTGCACAAAGACCGCTTATCGAAATGGATCGTACTTCCACGGAATCAGCCGTTTCTGGTGAACAAATAAAAATGATGCCGGTGGAGACAGTTAATGACATTTTAAATTTGCAAGCCGGGGTAGTTGACGGTCACTTCCGCGGAGGTCGATCAAAAGAGGTTGTATATCAAATTGATGGTGTTCCTATTAATGATTCATACACGGGAGAAGCAGCACTTGATATAGAGACCGATATCATTAAAGAACTTAAAGTAATAAGTGGAACCTTTAACGCGGAGTATGGTCAAGCTCAATCGGGAATAGTAGATATTATTACCAAAGAAAGGAATCCAACTTTAACTGGTAGTGTAAGTTTAACCAGTGGTGATTACGTCTCAACGCGCAAAGACATATTTTGGAATATCGATGATATTAGTTTACGTGATTATCTTGACTATAGTCTATTTTTAAGCGGACCTGCCGGAGCAAAATCTGGATACCTTTTTAGTTATAAACGTGTTGAAGATGATGGATTTATTTATGGGAAAAATGTCTTTCTTCCAGTTGATTCGGTAGCATTCGGAGATAATAGTTATATCCCAATGAGATATAATAATCGTTCAACATTATTTGGAAAGATATCTATTGCATTAACAAACCATGACAAATTGGCTTTTAGCGTCTCTTATCAAACACGAGATCAAAATGAAGGAGTTTACGATCATCTTTTTAGATACAATCCTCTTGGGCAGGGAGCTGTTCATGAACAGACTTTATTAGGTATAGCTAGCTGGAGTCATATATTTTCAGAAAAATCCTTTATTAATATTAGAGCCGCGATAAATGAAAAAGATTTTAAACAATACTTATATGAGGATTCGCTTGATTCACGCTATGCCTCAGATTGGAGATTAAGAACAAGAGGAAATTTTTCATTCTATACGGGAGGTACGGATAATTCTTACTTCACACGGTCCGGTATTGTGAAATCTTTAATAGGAGATTTTACTAGTCAAATAACTCGACATCAAGCGATAAAAACGGGATTTGATATTAAGCAGCATAATTTGAATCTATACGATGTTAAATTAAAGAAAAATGCGGAAACAAATTGGGAAGTCGAGATACCGCCCGCAAATTCCGCCGATAATCAACAGTATGAACAAACACCTTTAGAAATGGCAGCATATATGCAAACTAAATGGGAATATGATAGCTTTATACTGAATTTGGGACTAAGGTATGATTATTTTGATTCGAATGGTGAGATAATAGAAGATTTAACACGTCCTCGAACTTCACCATTGAAACCAGCAAAACCGATACACCAATTAAGCCCGCGTATTGGTATAGCTTATCCTATCACTGATAAAGGTGTTTTACACGTTTCATATGGTCACTTTTTTCAAATACCGGAATTTGAATTTCTTTATACAAATCCCAGCCGTACAGTAAATCCTGAAGAAGGATTGGCATCTGTATTTAATTATCCATTTGGAAATGCTGACCTTCAACCACAGAAAACGGTGGGTTATGAAATTGGTTTACAACAACAACTTGGAGAAATGGTTGCTTTAGATGTTACGGCATATTACAAAGATATTAGAAATTTGTTAGGAACTGAGATAAATACAATAGCCGTTGGTGAAGAACATTCAAGTATCCAATATGGTAGATATATTAATCGTGATTATGGGCAAGTGAAAGGATTAACATTATCGCTTGAACAAAGATTATCTAATGGTCTTGCAGCCAGTATCGATTACACATACCAAGTTGCCAAAGGCAATGCTTCCGATCCTAAAGATATTTTGCTAGACTTACAGAGCGATCCACCGGTTGAATCAGAAAAGCAACTTGTTTCTTTAGATTGGGATCAGACTCATTCATTAAATGGTCAAATTAATTTCCAGACTCCTGTAGGTTTAAACTTCACATTGATCGGTAAGATTGGAAGTGGAATGCCCTATACTCCTTCTACAGCAAAAATAACATCTATTTTCGAGAATAGTGATACAAAACCGTCCAAAATGACGTTTGATCTATTTGCTCAACAAGATTTTAAAGTTGGTCCTGTCGAATTGAACCTATTTCTTAAAATTTATAATTTATTTGATCGGTTGAATGAAACTGATGTTTATAGTGATTCTGGTCGAGCAACTTATACTAAGGATTTGAATGATCCGGGAGAGGTGCAGGGTTTGAATACAAAGGAGGAATTCTTTAATCGTCCTGATTGGTATGGATCTCCTCGTCGAATATTAATTGGAATATCAAGTAAATTTTAATCATGAAAAAAGTATTACAAATAATCGTCTTAATTATTATACCATTAAATATGCTTGTGGCACAGGGTGATCCCAATAAGGGTGATGTTCGATATACGCAATGGGGAATTATGGATGGAAATGCTGTCCGAACACTTTATTCTAATCATGCGGAGGTCGCTCGTTGGCCGGATCAACCATCGGGAGAATGGCCCAAAGGCAGTGGACATTCTTATGTTGATGGTGTGGCATTAATTATTTCTGCAGCAGCGAAAGACACACTTGGCAATCCGGTTCATCCGATGTCAACAAATTATCGAGAATTCATTGATCGAGATCCGATAGAAAAAACTCCTTGGGGCTGGGCTCCTTTGCCGGGATATTCCAATCTACAACAATCTTCTCCGGCGCGCAGCGACGATCCATTTACATGGCCCAGCGTTTGGGCAGATCAACCTCTATGGTCCGGTGAATGGAATGGTTTCTTTGGTCGAGGCATTCAAAATGCAGAAATTGAAACATACTTTGTATGTGATGATGCAACTGATGAGGAGTGGTTATCCGCACATGACGCAACGGGGCGTGGTGTTTTTTATCCTGATTATCGTGATCCAACACGCGGTGGGTTGGGTATGGAAATCAA
>JAHJCW010000262.1 GCA_018812885.1 bacterium
TCTATAATAATTTTCAACAAATCGTGAGAATCAATTGTTAACCAAATACAATACATTTAAGTGCTACAGTATAAAAACATTTTTAGTTTAATGTAAAATTAAGTTAAGAATTTTTTTGGAATATTAATAGATTTGTTGAGCCTTTTTTAAGATACCAATATCCTTTTTATGTTTTGAATTAAATATTTTTGTAAATTTGTTTTATTCAAATGATAATAATCAGATAAAAAGGAAATAAAAAATGCTATATAGTAAATCAGCGGAATATGCCATTCAAGCCTTAATATATTTAGCAGAAAAGAATTCAAGTGACCCAACTATGGTAAGTGAAGTTGCTGCAGCATATGAGATTCCACGACAATTTTTAGCTAAGATAGCGCAAATCTTAGTAAAACATCATTTATTAAGTGCGGTTCGAGGACGAAACGGTGGAGTAAAATTAGCACGCTCAGCAAAAGATATTTACATTCATCAAATTGTCTATGCAGTTGATGGCGCCCCACCTGAACATGAACAATGCGTTATTGGAATCAATGAATGTTCTGATTTAGCGCCCTGTCCCTTCCACCATAAATGGAAAATAATTAGAGAAGATATACGTGAAATGCTAATGTCTGAAAATTTGCACGTTTTAGCAAAACGTGTTATTGCAAAACGTAATGAAATGACACAAGCTAATAGGAAATAAAATAATAATTTAGCAATAAAAAAATGGCTGATAATCAGCCATTTTTTCTTTTGGGATTAATATGGAAAAAAAAATTAGAATTTTTATTACCGGTGGCACATTTGATAAAGAGTATAATGAGATCAATGGGGAATTATATTTTAAAAATTCCCATGTGCAAAATATGCTCGAGCTAGGTAGATCAAGATTAGACCTCAATATTCGAACATTGATGATGATAGATAGTTGTGATATGACCACTGAAGACCGTGAAATAATCGTAAAAAATTGTGAAAAGGCACCTGAGAAAAAAATTATTATAACCCACGGAACCGATACAATGGCAGAGACTGCTAAGTTACTTGCGAATTCTATCAAAGATAAAACGATAATTTTGACAGGAGCTATGGTTCCTTATACTTTTGGCAGCTCCGATGGACTTTTTAATCTGGGAAGTGCAATTGCATTTGTTCAAACTCTACCGGCAGGAGTATATATTGCCATGAATGGCAGATATTTTAAATGGAATAATGTTCGTAAAAATAAGAAAATTGGAGAATTTGAGGAAATAGATTAATATGAATATCATCAGATTACTCCCTATTATTTTTAGTTTTTTAATCCTCAGTGCTCATTTTTCACGAGCAGGATCACCTTTATTAACAATAATATTCCTACTTCTACCACTTCTTCTGTTCATCAAAAAATTGTGGGTAGCAAGATTGATACGAGTTGTTTTAATTATTGGTGCTGTTGAGTGGATTCGTGCTTTAATTACTTATGTATCTCAACGCCAATCAATAGGTGAGCCATATATTAGATTGGTAATAATATTAGGAATCGTTGCCTTATTTACAGGATTATCATCTTTGGTATTTAAAAATAAAACTCTAAAAGAACTATATAAATTGTAAATCGTCAATATTAAATTTTAAATTCAACGCCCATTCCGGAAATTGTGATAGGTCAATTCCAAATACCGTCTTACCAATTAAATAAATTGAAATTGTAATTAAAATTGCCCCAATAAAGTTTAACCATAGTCCAACTCTTACCATATCACCAATTTTTACTCTGTCAGTTCCAAATATAATCGCATTGGGCGGAGTGGCAACCGGTAGCATGAATGCGAATGAACATGATATTGTAGTGGGGATCATTAAAAATAGTGGATTAATTTTTATTGCTATTGCCAATCCTCCAATGATCGGCAATAACATTTCCGCGGTAGCTGTATTTGATGTTAACTCTGTTAAAAATGTAACAAATAAACAAATTGCGATCACAATTACTATCGGATGAAATACACCAAATCCTTGTAATTGCATTCCTAACCAACCGGCTAAACCGGATTCTTTAAATCCGCTTGCAAGGGCAAATCCACCGCCAAAGAGTAATACTATATTCCACGGTAGCTTGGCAGCTGTATCCCAATCTAA
>JAHJCW010000263.1 GCA_018812885.1 bacterium
AACAACCTTATTGATCCACTAGGGAATACGATGTTCCTGATAAATTTAATTAAATAAGCCCAGCTCCCAGGATCTTCAATTGGAATAATCATATTCGGTTTCCAAACTTTAGCATGATATGGCAGACGAGTAGCGGTCTTGGCACCCCATTCAGCAATTGCATTAAATATCCCACCTCTAATATCACCCCAATCAGCTTTGATCTGTCTTTTCATTTGAAAAAAATATGTTAATATTATTAACGAAATGGATATACCGCTGAAAACAGGATTTATCAAAAACATTGTTACAAGGCACCAAAGCGACCCAAAAATCGGAATAATTAGAGGAATATTAATACTTGGTCGAAAAGATGGTATGCCAATACCTTTTTCAATTGCAACAACCATATTAATTGATCCATATGTAATTAAGAAAAATATAGTTAACAATGGCGCAATTGTATTGAGATCTCCAAGCAATATGGCCACTTCTATAATAATAGCCGTGATGATAGTTGCATATTGTGGCTCACCATTTTTACTGTATTTTGATAGTATCCTATGGAAAGGTACTAATTTATCCTTTGCAAGGGCTGCAAGCGTTCTTGGCGCTCCAAGTATACTTCCCAAAGCTGAGGATGCAGTAGCGCTTAACAATCCGATTATAACAATAATTGGCCATCGTGAAAGATCAACCATAATTGAATAGTTATTTTGTAATTCATCAGAACTGGCGTTATTTGATAACCAGATTGCTACAGAAATATATATTACAGCTGTTATACTAATTGCTGAAAGTGTTCCCACTGGTATACTTTTGCGGGGATTTACTAAATTACCAGACATTGATGCCCCTGCTGTTATTCCTGTTACAGCTGGGAAAAATATTGCAAAAACTGTCCAAAATGGTATTTCACTAGCTACGCTTTGGATTTGTGAATTAACACTGAGTTCGCCCTTACCTAAAAAAAATGAAATTAATGATAGAACAATAACTGACATCATCAAATATTGGGTTCTGATTGCAGCTTTGCTATCTATTAGTGAGAGTAGTAAAATAATAGCAAAAATCGTTGATGAGATCATTAATGGATTATGTTGAGGGAATAGCAATAACCAACCTTCGGTAAAACCAGCTACGTACAAAGCACAACTAAGAGCCTGTGATAAAAACAATGGTATCCCAATTGCAGAACCAATTTCAGCGCCGAGTGATCGTGATAATAAATTGTAAAAACCACCGGCACCCATCTTTACATTTGTCGCTAATGAAGATGTCGAGAGACCGGTTGTAAATGTTACCAGTTTTGCAAGTACAATGATTAAAATCGCTTTACTTAATCCTACATTTCCCACCATCCATCCAGTGCGTAAGTACATCATAACACCTAAGATAGTTAATGTGCTTGGTAAAAATACTCCGCTAAACGTTCCATACTTATTAAAAGTTTTAGTCGCTATATTATACTCCTATTAATTATTTCATTGAGGATAAATACATTTCTCTCTGATTATTATTCCAGAGCTACTTTAATTGTAGAACTTTACAAATCTTTCACAAATACAATTTTATCATCCTTAGGGGCGTAAAAATCAGAGAATCGTGCTTCTTGTTTATATCTACATTTTTTATAAAGGGATCGTGCCGCATTGTAATCTTTTCTACTCGAGGTTTCGATATATACGCGCGTTCCTCCAAGTAACCGGACCCGCTTTTCAGTTTCAGCCATTAAATGCGTTCCCAAACCTTTCCCCCTAAAGTATTGGTCAACGGCAATCCAGTACAAGTCAAAACTAGACTGGGTGCAGGGAATAGGTCCATAACAACTGTACCCATTAATAATATTTTCACTGTTGGCAATAAGAAAATTATATCCGCTTGATTCTCCCTTAGTCAAGCGTTCGTCAATCAATTCTATGGCAATATCAACCTCATAGTTGTGGAAACAATTGCTCAATTCCAACATCTTTCGAATACTTGCCCGGTCGGATGCCATCACTTCTTCTCTTAATGTAATGATTTCTTGACTGCTCATGAGTTCAATTTCATTTTTTATGATTAACCTACTAAGGCCGTATGCAGAATTTTATTTATTAATGATGTATAATTCAGACCTATTTGGTCAGCAGCTGCTGTCATTCCGGCATCAGGCGAAATACAGGGATTGGCATTGATTTCAAGAACATAGGGTACACCATTATTATCTACCCTAAAATCTACTCGGGCATATCCATTTAAATCAAATAATGACCAACAGTGTTTAGTAATCGATTTAAGCTGTGCAATTAATTCAGCATCCGCCGGATTAAAGTTAAAGTGTCTGGTTGTATTTAAAGATTCAAATGATTCCGATATCCACTTCGCTTGATATCCTAGAACTTTTGGTTTATTCTCGTCATAATTATTGAAACGAATCTCAGCCGGAGGTAAAATCTCTATATCAAGCTCCGAACCTAAAACACCAACGTTCCATTCCCGACCGTCAATATATGACTCTACAAACCAATCTTCACTCACATTTCCGTCACGTCCGCTTACTTTGGTGAGAAAATCTTGACGATTGGCGATAAAAACAACAGAGTCTTCATCTACACCAACTGATGCATCTTCCCAAACCGGTTTAATAATATATGTCCCGGGTTGAATGAATTCATTGTCAGAACCAGATTTTGGTAAGATTTCCTGCGGGGTCAGAATGCCATTTTCTTTCAGGATTGACTTAGTCCAAAGTTTGTTGGTAGTTGTAAACATCGCTTGGCTTTTTGTACCGGTGAAAGGAATATTAAGCTTTTCAATCAACTCCGGAATTTTATAAGCATATTGTCCCGAGCCATCAAACGATTCTACAAGATTGAAAATCAGATCCGGTTTATTATTTTTTAAATGATTCTTTAGTATGCCTAAATCCTTCTGAATTGCCAGCAAAGTCGAAGTATGTCCCAACTCTTTAAGGGCATTTTGAACAGCGTTTACTTCGGTCATTACATCCAATACATCCGGGGGAGCATCGCCTGGGATATAATCATGAAGAATAAGAACATCCATTATATTTTCTTTGGATGAAGCTTGAGACGTTCTTTTGCTGACTCCATTATTTCTTTGATCAGATCTTTATAAGCAATCCCTGAAAGATTACAGGCAATCGGCAGGTCGGACCGAATGGGGTTCAAGCCGGCTAAGGGATTAATCTCAAGAAAATGTGGTAATCCATGTTCATCACAACGGATATCGACACGACCCGCATCGTGGCAAGATAACCCAATCCAGGTAGCTAAAGCAACCTTTTTAACTTTTTCAGCAATTTCTCCAATAACTAGTTGATAATGAACTAGCTGATCGTAATATTCTTTATTATGGTAGGAATAGATATCGGCTTCGGCATTATCTAGAAGCAGAACCTCCAGCACACCACCAATTACCCGTGATTTAGAACCTGTACCTACAATCCCAACGGTAAATTCCCTACCCGGAAGAAAAACCTCAACAAGTGCGGGTTGGTGAAAATTCTCCAAAACATTTTTACACGCAATCAACAGTTGTTTTTTATCCAGCACCTTTGAAGTGATCGAAATTCCTTTACCGGTACCCTCGGCAACCGGTTTCACAAATAAAGGAAACGGAAGGTTGATTTTGTCCAGATCGTTTTCATTCTCAACTACAAAAAAAGCCGGTGTGGTGATCCCGATATCTCGGACAACGTGTTTTGCCATTCCTTTATGCAATGAAAGTGCTAAAACAAGTGGATCAGAAAATGTATATGGTATATCATAGGCATCCAGAATAGCCGGGATTTGAGATTCCCTTCCAATACCGTACATCCCTTCGGCAATATTGAAAACCAAGTCCCATTGATCACCCCTTGCAAGACGTGAAACAAGTGTTTTGACATTACCTATACAATCGGTTTTGTATCCAAGTTTCTGCAGGGTAGTTTCGATCGCAGTAACGGTATCTTCGCTATCGAATTCTGCTGTTTCTTCTTCGGTGTATCCGTTTTTCAAATACTCAGATCGCAGATCATATGTCAATCCAATAGTTAATTTGGAGTTTTCAGCGTACGTGGATTGAGCTGCAATTTTCATCTCAATTTTCCGATTAGTAATTATCTGTATTGTTGATAGGTTCCGGATATAAAAAGGGTTTCCCCTGATAGTTTCGAAGTGTCCACCCGGCATTATCTCTACTGATTATCGTTTTTGGGGCTACAACAATTTTTCCGCCTCCACCTGGAGCATCTACAACAAAGGTTGGCACCGCATAACCGGTTGTAAATCCTCTTAGTTGCTCCATAATTTGCAGCCCTCTCTTTAGAGGTGTTCTTAAATGACTGCTGCCCTGAATTGGATCACATTGGTAAAGATAATAAGGACGAACACGTATTTTCAGCAATCCCTGAAATAGTTCTTTCAGTGTATCTGCACTGTCGTTGACACCTTTGAGAAGTACTGTCTGACTACCAAGAGGAATTCCGGCGTCGGCTAAGCGTTCACATGCTTTTGCCACCTCCAACGTTAATTCTTGAGGATGAACAAAATTCAGACTTAACCAAAGCGGATGATAGCGTTTCAACATACGAACGAGGGACGGCGTAATCCTCTGCGGTAAAACGACAGGTACTTTTGTACCAATGCGTATAAATTCTACATGTGGAATTGCTTTCAAACGTTGTAACAAATACTCCAGGCGATCCTCGGATAAAGTAAGAGGGTCCCCTCCGGAAATAAGCACATCACGAATCGCTGGGGTTGCTTCAATGTATTGCAAAGCCGCTTCCCACTGGGAACGACTGAAAGTGAATTCGCCACCTCCGCCAACCAGTCTTGATCGGGTACAATAACGGCAGAAAACAGAACAATAGTCTGTTATTAAAAATAAAACCCGGTCTGGATAGCGATGCACAATCCCGGGAACCGGACTGTGACTTTCCTCAGCAAGTGGATCAATAGATTCACCCGGAGTTGTAATCAGCTCGCCCGTACTTGGGATGATTGTTCGCCG